>CAJXPC010000110.1 GCA_913057845.1 uncultured Pseudomonadota bacterium | reverse complement strand
CGAGGACGCTCGGTCGTCAAAATTTCAGATTGATCTATGACGTTTGCTAAGGGGGCGGGTGGTGTCTAAAAAAATAAAAGAATTTCATCAAAAGTCGATTGAACAAACCGATGAATTTTGGGCTGAGCAAGCCAAGTTGATCCATTGGGACAGTGCATTTGATCAGGTACTTGATTATTCGAAACCGCCATTCGCTAAGTGGTTTTTGAACGGAAAGACCAACCTTTGTTTCAATGCGGTGGATCGGCATTTAGATGACCGACCAGACCAAGATGCGATTATTTATGTCTCTACTGAAACGAACTCAGAGCGCGCGATTAGCTATCGAGAATTGCATCAAGAGGTAAATAAATTTGCTGCTCTGCTGAAGAAGCAAGGAGTCACCAAAGGCGATAGAGTTCTAATTTATATGCCGATGATTCCGGAGGCTGTCTATGCGATGTTGGCGTGCGTTCGCATCGGAGCCGTTCATTCGGTTGTTTTTGGAGGATTTGCCCCTTCCAGTTTGGCTCAAAGGGTGGATGATTGTTCTCCAAGGGTTATGGTAACTGCTGACGCGGGGATGAGAGGAGGACGTATTATTCCCTATAAAGTATTAGTCGACGAGGCTTTAGAGTTAGCTCAAAAACCACCAGAGCACGTGATTTTAGTCAATCGAGGCTTAGTGGATAAGCTTGATTGGAATGCAGAACGAGATATTGATTATCGAGAGGCTATTCAGTCGTTCAATGGCGAAACAGTTGAGGTTGAATGGCTTGAGTCTAACGAGCCAAGCTATATCTTGTACACATCTGGCACGACAGGAAAGCCCAAGGGTGTGCAGCGCGACACTGGTGGGTATGCAGTCGCTCTGGCCGCGTCTATACGTCATATATATGACGCGAAAGCGGGCGACACGATATTTACGACTTCTGACATTGGTTGGGTGGTTGGTCATTCTTATATCGTTTATGCACCACTTATTATGGGGATGACAACTCTGTTGTATGAAGGATTACCAACGGCGCCTGACCCAGGGGTATGGTGGAGCCTCGTTGAAAAATACAATGTAAACGTGATGTTCTCGTCACCAACTGCTATTCGCGTATTGAAAAAACAGGATCCGAAATATATCGATAAATATGACCTGAGTGCTTTGAAGCATTTGTTTTTAGCAGGGGAGCCATTGGATGAATCAACGCATAGTTGGATATCGGACGCTATTGGAAAGCCCGTTCACGATCATTTTTGGCAAACTGAAACTGGGTGGCCTGTGTTAACACCTATGCCTGGGATTGAATCAACTCCCGTTAAGTATGGAAGTCCTTCTTTTCCAGCGTACGGGTACAACCTTAAAGTGTTGCGTGAGTCGGATGCTTCCAAGGCGGATGCAAATGAAAAAGGCCTCGTGTCGATTGTCCCACCATTGCCGCCCGGGTGTATGAGCACTATATGGGGAGACGATGAGCGGTTTGTGAGTACATATTTTTCAACATTCGAGTCGACGCTTGTCTATTCGACCTTTGATTGGGGAATTAGGGATCAGGATGGATATCATTTTATTCTGGGTCGTACCGATGATGTCATTAATGTTGCTGGACATCGATTGGGTACTCGAGAGATTGAAGAGGCGATTCAAAATCACGGAAATGTTGCAGAAGTTGCTGTTGTAGGTGTTCGGGATGCTGTTAAGGGGCAAATGCCGATTGCGTTTGTTGTTCGTAAAAGCCTGGTTGATACTTGTGATTTATCTCATGACGAGACGGAGCAGAAAGAAATCATGAGGGAAGTGGATCAATCTCTTGGTGCGATTGGCAGGCCGAGAAATGTTTATTTCGTCTCTATGCTCCCTAAAACTCGCTCTGGAAAGTTATTAAGACGAAGCATTCAGGCTATTGCCGAAGGTAGAGACCCAGGAGATTTGACTACTTTGGAAGATCCAGCTGCCATCGAAGAAATTATCACAGTGTTTCGATCCTAGCGGCTGACTCACGAGAAAGCAGGATTATTTACATTGAATAGACTATTGCACTTTTTGCTTTGGATAAATGGATTAACCGTATTGGGCTACCTCATACTCTTCCTGGGAGTGATTTATCTTGATATAAAAGTTTTTCCAGATTGGGAGGTTCTATCAAACCCTCCGAGCGTTGTGTTGAGCCTCATTCAAGCTTCCTCCGATACATCTGGATTAAAAGAGATAACACTCTTGATCCATGAGCATTTGGTTGATCAAACTGCGGTTGTCAACGAATTGATTGATAAGACTATTTTTTGGATCAGAACTCATTTTTTTATCGCTTTATGTTTGTTTATAGTTAACTTGGTTTTGATGTTTAAGCTTCGAGCTAAACGTCATTTGTGAATAAAAAATACGGGGACTGATTTTGATCTTTTATGTGGTGCGCATAAAAAGATGCATTCAATGTGTTGTCATCGCTGTGGCCTTGTGTCTAATATCTTCAGTTCTTGAGGCAAATGAGCTTCCTACTCACAAGCCTATTGCGGGTGGGGTTTCGATCCTCGAGCTAGGTCTATATTCCGATGCGCCGAATGTTTCATATCAAGGCGATCGAGTGGCTACAATTAAAGTTTCTGATGACTGGTTCGCGGTCGTTGGCATTCCGTTATCCGCAGAGGTTGGTGTTGATGTTCCTATTAAGGTTAAAGTCGATGATTGGATTTCTTTTTCTTACTTAGTGCGTGTGTTAGAGAATGATTATGGTGAAGAAAAATTAGAAGTCGCCAGTAAGCATGTTGCTTTGTCGCAGACTAATCTTGAGAGACATCAATCTGAGAAGACGCACATTGACGCGGTGAGGGGCACGTTTACGCAGAAAAAAATAGATAGTTTCAAATTGCGTATGCCCGTCGAAGGTCGACTTTCATCCACTTTTGGTTTCAGACGTATCTATAATGGCGAACCTAGATCGCCACACAGTGGAATGGATATCGCCGCACCAACGGGTACCGTTGTTCTAGCGGCTAGTTCGGGATTAATTATTGATGTGGGCGACTATTTCTTTTCTGGAAAGATGGTCACTATTGATCACGGGAGTGGTTTCCTAACGCTTTATGCACACCTGAGTGAAATAGATGTTTCGGTTGGGGACGTTGTGTCCCATGAGTCTCAAATTGGTCGTGTGGGGGCATCTGGCCGGGTGACGGGTCCACACCTTCACTTCGGCGTAATTTTAAATGGCGTATCTGTTAATCCGAATTTATTTCTATAACGACTAAAAATTATTGTGGCTCAGATTGCTACGGAGTCGTGTCTTTGTTAGACCGGTAGAGCCAGGCGAGCGGCAGGGCGGCAACGGCTACCCAGGTAAAGAGACTGAACGCATTAAGATATCCACCCAGTAAAGATTGATTTGCAATCTCTTGACTCAGTCGGGCTAGGGACACCATCGAGTCTGTTCCCCAATAGCTTGAGATTTGTGGTTCTGACAGCCATTGATTCATAGGGCTGATTAATTGGCTAAGCCCGGCGTAGTTCTCTGCAGTAGATCTTAGAAGTGTCAATATGCAAATGGATATGAATAGACTGCTGCCAAAATTTCGCATCAAATTAAATAGCGATGCCCCCTGCACGGTAAGCCGATTTGGTAGTGTTGAGAAGGCCAGGACTGTCATCGGCGTATAGGCTAACCCAAAGCCAAACCCCTGCACAAAGTTAGTCCACATCACATCAAATTCCGTCATGTTAATGTTAAGTGAGGACATAGCCCAGCCTGCCCAAATTTGCAGTGCTATCCCTGCAGTGAGGGCAAGTTTGGCATTCTTTCGCGTAAACTGAACAACGATAAAAAAGCTGGCTAAGTTTCCTAAGCCTCTTGCGGAAAGTAATATGCCGGCAGTCGCATCTGGGTATCCGCGGAGGTCTTGAAGTAGGGTTGGGAAGAGGGCTATAGGCGTATAACTGAGGGCCCCCATAAGCAGCATTGTGAGCAGCCCGATCGCAAAATTCCAGTTGGTGAAAATCGCGCGTTCAAAAAACGGCGTTTTTGAGTAAATTGTGCTTCCCAGAAAAAATAGCGTGGCAATGAGGCAGATGAACAGTTCAGCTGAAATTTCAAACGATTCAAACCAATCTAAACGGTGACCTCTATCGAGTAATAACTGCGCTGATCCCATCGCGATGGCAAGACTTAAGAAACCCGTCCATCCTAATCTTCCAGAGGTTCCTCGTTGTTGATCACCTAGAGCGAATGCCGCGATTATTATAGCCAGCACTCCAATGGGAGCAAGAAACAGATAGGTCCACCGCCAACCCAGTGCTTCTCCAACCACGCCGCCTAATATGGGACCTAATACTGGTCCCATAGTGCCACCGATTCCCCAAAGCATAAGCACAAGAGCGTGTTGTCGTTTCGCGAATGTCGCAAGTAACATGCCTTGTCCTAAAGGTGTCAAAGGGGCTCCAAAAAGTCCTTGTGCAGTCCTGGATATCAGTAGGCTCTCAATATTTGTGGAGAGCCCGCAGGCTATTGATGCGATAGTGAATCCAATCAAAGTCCCAATCATTAGACGACGCCAGCCGAGTCGACCGGCCAGCCAACCTGTGATTGGTGTCCCGACTGCCGCCCCCAATAGAAATAACGTTACGGTCCAAGAGGCTTGATCCTGATTGACCGATAAAGCACCTCGAATATGAGGCAGAACAATGGTTGATGCGGTAATGGACATACCGAACAATAGTGTGACGATTTGCACGGTCAGCAGCAAAAGCCAGCGTCGAGCAGGCACAATGTTTTGATCTTCTGGTGACGTGTGCGCGGCCATTTGATTTTATTCGCGATCCCTCAACAATTCGGAGTGTGCTGTTGGTTTTCCAAAAGCTCGGGACTATAACAATAAATACAGGTCCAGATAGCAGGATTGTGTAAACATCTTAGTGCGGTGGGTTACTTATATTTTTATTTGAACTATTAATCTAAAAATTTGATCTTGATGTTTGATTTAGCTAACACGTTGTTCCTACGTATTATTATTTGTTTTCCTTATTTGTGTAGGCCTGTAAAAGAGGGTATACTTCGCATCCCTTGCCCCACTAAAACCGCATTTTTAGGGGGCTTTTAAGACGCCTATAAAGCGTCGTCAACCATAAGGAGACAAATTAATGCGGCATTACGAAATCGTATTTCTGGTTCACCCAGACCAGAGTGAACAAGTACCAGCAATGATAGAGCGTTATCGCAATCAAGTTACCACCGGGCAGGGAGTAGTGCATCGGTTGGAAGATTGGGGGCGGAGACAGCTTGCTTATCCCATTCAAAAAATTCATAAAGCACATTACGTTCTCATGAATGTCGAGTGTGACCAAGAGGTGCTCAAAGAGCTTGAGTTGGGTTTTAAATTCAATGATGCCGTTATCCGACACCTCACCGTTTCTATGAAGGATGCAGTGACTGAGCCTTCCTCTATGATGAAAGAAGATAAATCGAAACAAATTATTGGACGTTCTCCAGCAACTTCAACTGAAGTGCCGGCTACGCCGAAAGTTCCTGCCGCACCAGAGGCTGCGCCGAAGGTGGAAGCAGTGGCAGAGGCTGCGCCGAAGGTGGAAGCAGTGGCAGAGGCTGCGCCGAAGGTTGAAGCAGTGGCAGAGGTAACCGAAGAGGTTTCATCAGAGCCTGTTAAAACCACAGAGGGAGCGTAGGGACATTTTGTGTCGACGAATAAGGTTGATTTATTCGCGACGATTACCGCTAAAGAGGTTTTACGATACTCTCCATCTGGAATGCCAGTTCTGAAATTTTCAGTCGAGCATGACAGTGAACAGATGGAAGCTAAAAACCAAAGGCGGGTCATGTTGAACCTGGATTGTGTTGTGTTAGGCGATAAGGCAGTTGAGTTAGATCAAATTGAGGTAGGGCAAAAGCTATCACTTTGTGGGTTTTTGATGAACAAAGGAGCCCGATCTAAATGGACTGTGTTTAATGTGCAAGGGTTTGATAAGAATTAATTCTTGAGATATTGGAGGTTGTAATGGCATTTAAGAAAAAAAATGATAAACGTAAACCAAGTCGCCCCTTATTTAAACGGCGTAAGTTTTGTCGTTTTACTGCTGAGAAAATAGATTGGGTTGATTATAAGAATACGGATATCTTGAAAGACTTTGTTTCCGAGAATGGAAAAATTATTCCTGCTCGTATTACTGGGACACGTTCCCGTTTTCAAAGACAGTTGTCAGTAGCGATTAAGAGGGCCAGATTTCTTGCGCTCTTACCCTTCTCAGACGCCCATTAATTTTTGACGGAATTGACCAATGGAAATTATTCTTTTAGAACAAGTCGTAAATCTCGGTCTCTTAGGAGATCTCGTAACTGTTAAGGAAGGCTATGCT
>CAJXPC010000109.1 GCA_913057845.1 uncultured Pseudomonadota bacterium | reverse complement strand
AGGCAGGTCATCCAGTTGTCCATTGGTTGCAGAATAAACTGATCCAAAATAACGTTTTTCAAGTTCGGATACTTGCTCGAGAGATCTCTTTGATCTTGAGCCCACCAAATATAAAAATGAGTGACAAGTGTCCCGTGCAACCAAGGGATTGTCACGCCGAGGTAGCGCGAATGCTAGACGACTTGTCACACCTGATGAACCTACCAAGAGACACGGTTGTTCCTTACTCAAAAAACCAGCAACAACCCGATCCAAATCTGCAATATCTATAGCATCAAATACCCTAATGGCATTCCTACCGTGATCAGCGTGTAATGATTCAAGATTCAAACTGACGAGGAGGGCTCTATCTTTAATCTCAAACATCTCCAGAATATTGATCCTAGGGGCAGGACTGAGCTGATCTTTGACAAACTCAGTCTCGCTAAGAGCAACACCATCGATGTACACTTGACCTGCTTGAACTGTTCTTAATTGCTCTGGAAATGCCGGCGCAATATAGGCTTCTTGAATGGCGCAATGATCCATGACAGCCAGCGTTTCCGAAACGACATTCCCCCTCAACGTCGAATCAATTTTTTTAATCACATACTGAAAACTACGCAGATCTAATTGACCCAAGCAATCATTGATTGCTTGAATTGCTTTTTGAGCAGAAAGATGTCGAGAATTTGTATTTACCGCAACCACGTCGGCCTCGAGCAGATCACACCACGCAAATGGTATCGATGCATCCACAATGGTTTTAACTCTAAAACCACGCTCACAAAAAGGGCCAGCAGCATCAAGAGCTCCGGTCAGATCATCAGCAACAATGAGGATCTTAGATGATAGATCCGGCGACGTCATTGTCCGTCAGCGATTCTCCGCGCATAGTCAATCGCCGCCTTCATATTGGTGTTATTCGCCACACCTTTCCACGCAATGTCGAAGGCGGTGCCGTGATCCACAGACGTTCGATAAATGGGCAAACCTAAACTGACGTTAACCGTTTCATCAAAAGCAATCAGCTTAGTGGGAATATGGCCCTGGTCATGATACTGCGCAACAACGAGATCAAACTCACCCTTAAGCGCCCGATAAAATACCGTATCTCCTGAAATAGGACCTTGCACATCAATACCTTCCTCCTTAGCCTGTTTAATTGCAGGCGCCAAACGATCAGCCTCTTCTGAACCAAACAGTCCACCCTCTCCGCAGTGCGGGTTAAGGCCAGCAACCGCTAAGCGCGGACGTGCGTAACCAATATTTTTAAAATGCTGGTTACCTATACGGATAGTATCCAACACGCGCTGGATGCTTGGTGTAACCGCCGCATTGGCAAGTGATGTGTGTGTGGTTACATGAATCGCGCTCAACTGTGGTCCAGCTAATAGCATGTAAGAAGATTTTGCGCCTGTTAGGTTTGCGAGCAACTCCGTGTGTCCATCAAACTTATGACCCGCCAAATGCATAGCCGCTTTGTTTAGCGGTGCGGTCACAATTACAGAGATCAACTTATCGAGCGATAGCTCTACAGCTTTTTCTACAAACCTATAGGCAGCCTCACCGGCACTCGCACTTAATTGACCATCTTTGATCGACTCAGCACCCGCAGTCTGAACATGAACAACCGGCACATTCCCAGGTTCGACACTTAGCGAATCGCTGAATGTAAGCCCCGCATCGATCAAACGACTCGCTCGCTCCAGCAAATCAATATTTCCGATAACAACTGACCGGGATCTGGCTTCAGGCAACATTTCCTGTAACGTTTTAACGATAATTTCGGGACCGATCCCCGCGGGATCACCCATCGTAATTCCAATTCGACTTGGTTCCAAGAGCTAACCTCTTTGTAATTTAAACATTGAAAAGTATTAGGATTTACATCCCGGCCAACGCCTCGCGTTTTGCACTAGAGGCGGCCAGACGAACTTCAGCGGCACGCGCCAAGTCACCCCCAGACATTTGTATTGCTTCAGCAGCCTTCTCCACAAGCTCGACGTTGGATTTATCGCAACCAAAAGGTGCATCCTCCAAACCGACCCTGATATGACCACCTTCCATGACGACTCTAGGAATGAGCGGTATGACATCCACATCAAGTCCAGACATCATCCAGTTGCATCCAGGCGCAACTTGATCTAGCAAATTCAGATACGCCGTTAGCGCATAATCCTCAGGAGGAAAACCAAACGTGAATCCGGAGCTAAACATCAATCTATAAACCGGCTCAAGTGTGCTCTCCCGCCAGTGCAACGTCGCACCTAGTCGTATAAATCCGGGTTCATAAATTGCGTAACTCGGATGCAGTCCATATTGACGGGCAATACCCATGCCATGACGCACGTCTCGCTCACTATTTTGATACACGTATCCCACCTTGTCTTCTTTAAGGTGATCGTAATGCGAAATATTACAAGACCCCGGATCCAACACCGTCCACTCTAGGTAACCATCTTTGGCCAAAGATTCAATGTGCGCGTAGCGATCCTCGCCCGTACTTTCTTGGGCGATCGGATTCATTCCTGAGGCCGGGACAGTCGGGTAAACAACCGCATCCACTTTAGAGCGAATACCATCGATGATTCGTTTATAGACGTCCACGTCGTCTTTTTGCTGCCCGGTTTGTTCATCATAAGCATGGACATGAACGATCGACGCGCCGGCATTCACGCAATCTATGCCCTGCTGAACGATGTCCTCTACTTTGATAGGTATACCGGATTGTTTTTTTTGCGTCCATGGTCCGTTTAGAGCAACCTCAAGCCATGTCTTACTCGTAACGTCTTCCATCTATGTACCCATTCAATGTTTAAAAAATATCAACCGACAAAGTGGATAAACCGGATACGTGTCCGACAAGTTTATCCCCACGCTGAAGCGGACCAACGCCGGCGGGTGTTCCAGTGAAAATTAAATCGCCCGCCTCCAATTGGTAAAACTTTGAAAGAAAGGAAATGATTTCAGGAACATCCCAAATCATCTCTTCAAGGTCTCCCATTTGACGCACTTTACCATTAACGGTGAGTGAAATTTCGCCAGTCGATAAGTGTCCGCAAGCACTGGCTCTCGTTATTCCTGTAATCGGCGCCCCTTGTTCAAACGATTTGCCGAAATCCCAAGGTCGATTCATTTTTTTCGCCTGCGCTTGCAAATCTCTGCGCGTAAGATCCAGACCAACAGCATATCCATACACATGATCTAAGGCTTCTGAGTGAGAAATGTCAGAACCTGATCGACCGAGCGCTACAACCATTTCAATCTCATGATGCAAGTCGTTCGTCGCCCTCGGATACTTAATAGCTCCTCCGCCAGGCACCAATGCATCCAATGACTTAAGGAAAAAGAAAGGGGGGTCTCGCTCAGGGTCATTACCCATTTCGCGCGCGTGCTCCGCATAGTTACGGCCAACACAGAAAACTCTGTTCACGGGAAATTCGCACTCATCATCATTAACCGACACCCGCGGTGCAATTTTTAGTTCGAATGTTAAGCGCTTGGTGCTCAAAAAAATTCCTTACAAACGGTGTTAATCATGCGTCTGACGATGAAACAACATTATCGCACATCATCAGTCGCCTGCTCGATGCGCGGGGTCCGAATCAGGCTCGAGCTTACCGATGATCACGTCAGACAAAACGCGAGCGCGACAGGCGAGAATCAAACCTTGCTCATACTCATAGGCCGTTAGCGCCGATTCCGAATAAGAGTTCAAAACAACTTCACCCGCGATCAATTGGCATTTACACGTACCACATACTCCGTTCTGACATGCATACGGAAACTTAACATTGCGACGCATCAATGCCACCAAAATAAACTCTTTCGAGTCCAACACAATAGGAGCCGGTCCACCGAAGAGTTTGACTTGAAAAACCCTTTTAGAAACCATAATTAACGTTAAGTAGTCGAAATTTAATAACTTAATAAGATTAATGTAAATTTAAATCTAGAACCAAATCTTAAATATTCTCTTAAACGCCTTGTTGAAAAATAAAGTGCCGAGATACCGCAACTTCAGACTTCAGAAATATATTGCACAAAATTAAGCACTCAGCACTGCAAAACCTCTGATCACGTCTTATCACGTCTTATCACGTCTTATCTTGCCCCAACTCCTAAAGACCTGTGAGATATTCTTCCACAAATCGTTAAGGCTCTTGCAAAGAACATTTAGTGGGGTTAAATTACAGTTTAGGTTTATTGTACTTGTAGCTTTTTGGCTCCAAACTGATTCACAGAAATTCAGCAACAGTCCAAATGTTCTAGTGTAGATAAATCTATTATTTGTACTAATAATTTTATTCATTCGCGAATAAATAAAATAGTCTTCTAAATCTTTTAGGGAGAGAGTTATGACACGTTGGACCTCTACGGCTGCCGTTAAGGCAATTACAGCCGTTGCGTTCGTCGGCTTCGCTTCTCAAGCAATGGCAGCAGATGTCACTTGGGATCGATTGTTGAACGCGCAAAATGATGACGCTAACTGGATGATGTACCACAAAGATTTTTCTGGTCATCACCATAGTGGCTTAAAGCAAATTAACACCAAGAACGTTAAGAACTTGAAACTTGCATGGCAGCACAATCCATCTGCTACCAAGCGTGGTATTCAAGGCTTCCCTCTCGCGGTTGATGGCATCGTTTATTACACGACCACATCAGGCACGATCTGGGCTATTGACGGCGCTACTGGTGCTCCAGTGTGGCAACACGTTGCAAAAATTGACGTTGAGCGCGCTGAAGGTACGTTCTACAACCCATACAATCGCGGCCTAGCAATTTCAGGCGGCAATGTATACATGGGTACTACTGACGGACGTTTAATCGCACTTAACGCTAAGACAGGTGCTGTTGTCTGGGATAACGAGATCATGACTGTAGCCCAAGGTAACAAAGGCTTCACAGGTGCTCCTCTTGTTGTTAAAGACACAGTTATCATCGGTGCAAACGGTGGTGAGTTATCTGGTTGTTGTGGACCAATTTACGCAGTTGATGCGAAAACAGGTTCAGTTAAGTGGCAATTTGACACCATTGGTGGCGATCAGCGCTCACGTGATTCTTGGGGCAATGACTCCTGGAAAATCGGTGGTGGTGGTGGTTGGATGACGGGTAGTTATGATCCTGCAACCAACACAGTTTGGTGGGGAACAGCTAATCCAGCTCCTGACTATGACTACATCGGCGCCGATTGGATGAACAATGGTCCACGTCCAGGTGAGAACCTCTACAGCTCTTCAGTAATTGTTCTTGATGCAGACAGCGGTGAGTTAACTGCTTACTTTCAAGAAATGCCACACGACGCTTGGGACTTTGACTCAGCAGTCGGTGAGTTCTTGATGATTGAAAAAGGCGGCAAGCGAAACATGGTTCACCCAAATAAGGGCGGTATCATTTTTGTTTATGACGCTGATTCAGTTGGTGGTGGTAATGAGTTGACCGTTAACAATGCGTACATGATTGGTGAGACCTATAACTACATCAAAGGTGTTACTAAAGAAGGTCGCTTAGTTGGTCGACGTGAACTACCAGAAGGTAAGCACTCAGACGTATGTCCTGCAATTGATGGGGCTATTTCATGGAATACCGGCGCTTACAACCCTAAGAGAAATACACACTTCATGCTCACACAGGAATTCTGTTTTGACATCGAAGTTGTAAATCCAGAGCGTCCAGATGACTTTTCTGGTCAAGCGTACTTCGGTGCGTCATGGACTTCTAAGGCTCCTAAGCAAAAAGCAGACGGCACTCCAGTTGACGCTGCTTACGGTACGCTTCAGGCCCGTGATCCTTTGACCGGCGAAATGAAATGGCGTGTTGAGTACAAGTACCCAGTACTTGCTTCTCTCTTGTCAACCGGTGGCGATCTTGTTTTTGTACCTGGCGCAGACGGAATGTTTGACGCTCGCGATGCGAAGACCGGTAAGCTCTTGTGGCAAAACAACTTGGGTACTGGTGCCCACGGTGGTGTTATCACCTACATGGCTGGTGGAAAACAGTACGTTGCTGTTGTTACTGGTTGGGGCTCACACGTTGCAGGTAACTACCCTGGACTGTTTGGCGCTCCATTCACAACCATGTCAACAGACACTGGTACTTTGATGGTCTACGCGCTGTAAAGTGAGTTGATCAATCAGATTCGACGGCTTTTAATGTCGAAATGAAATGAAATTTGGGCGGGTTTTCCCGCCCAAATTTTTTTGTCAGCTCTTTATTAGAGTTAAGAAATAACTTAATATTGTTGATTCGAGTAGCCACTATCCGCAGGAGAACCACATGCAACACCATCTTTCGTTTACCGCATTAACGCGCGTCGCACTCATCATATTTTGCGCGATGGGATTGAACATTTCAGCTACTTATGCCGAGGAAGATGTAACAGCTGTCTCTTATACACATCTGACGCTGCCGACGAATAGAG
>CAJXPC010000108.1 GCA_913057845.1 uncultured Pseudomonadota bacterium | reverse complement strand
TCGTCGGCAGCGTCAGATGTGTATAAGAGACAGCCTTCAAGAACAACGTAGAAACTATTGGTGTAGTCATTTTTTTCAAAAACGACATCCCCAGCAGCACATTTATGCACCGTGGATTCAACCATCATTTCCCGAAGCATTAATGAATTAATATTCGCGAATATCGGTATCGATTCCCGCACCCTCCTTAGAAACCCTTCAACATCATCAGTGTTTAAGATGCTGATTTGAGACTTAAGGATTGGACTATCTGCTGGCTCGACCGCATTGCCAAGTATGTACTCAACAGCCTCGTAACCTTGGTTAATGGCTTGCTTAATTAGTGGATAACCACCCAATGCGCCAACAATATACAAACCAGGCACATTAGACTCATATTGTTCCGTACATTCGGGAAGTGCATTACGCGCGTCGGAGGGAAAGACAACCCCGCAAGACTCTACAAATTTACGTGGTGGGGACGCACCCATTCGCGCAATAACTCTATCGCACTCAATCGTCAATTCCCCATCGGGCGTTTCAACAGTTAGCGTGCCCTCGCCCGCACTGAGTGTATTTGCCTTGTATATAGGTTGTATTCTGCCCGCATCTATCGCAGAGTTAATGAGCGCCTCGTTGGCAGGCTTCGCTCGGGCAAAATCTTCACCTCGGTTCAGCACGTACACTGTATTTCTCACAGATAAAGCAACGGCATTTTCGATCGCCGCATCACCCGCGCCAATTACAATAATACGCTCAAGCTCATACTCGTCAGGATCATCGAGTTGGTACTGGATATGAGGCAGATCAGCTCCGGGCACTCGAAGTTTATTGAGGTTACCTTGTAATCCTATACCAAGGATCACAGCTTCAGCAGTGATGGTTGAACCGTCACCCAGTTTTATGGTGAAATTTCCCTTCTCACCCTCAACCCCAACCACCTCAGTGCTCAGCCTTACATTAACATTCAGTGACGCAGCTGTGTCATCCCAATTACCAAGTATGTCCTCACGCTTCCCAGCCGCGAACGGCATGGGCGAACGCAACGGCAAAACGTCCGGAGTGGACATTACAAACTTACCTTTTTGGAATTTAAAAAGCGTATCCGATAAGTGAGCGGCTTTTTCAATGAGAACATGTGGGACGTTCAGCTCGGCAGCATGACCTGCTGCACTTAGTCCACCGGGTCCAGACCCAATAATTGCTATTTTATAATCTGCTGACACGTTACCTCTTCCCCTGGGCATCACGTTCTAATTTTATTTAAACGCAATAGTATCCGAAGCCGAACTCATAATCAAAGAAAATAAGACACAACTGTTACACATCTAACAATGATATTGATCTCTCTGATTTTTAACGAAAATATTATTTTTTCTTGCCGCACAAATCACAAATAAAAAAGAGTACACTAAATCTTGAAAACTTCACCCACATCACAGATAGCCAAGTTCGCTATTAGACCGTTTAGCTTGTCAACTGAGACAGCAAAACCGATCATGTTTAATTGGGGATTTATTCAAAAAAGACTCTAATCAAGGAGCACCATCTATAACCCACACATCAGGAGTTCAAACAAAAATATGTCTAAATTACATGGCAGCGACAGTAAAACGCAAGAATATCTAGATCGATATATGGAGGGCGTAGCAAAACGCAATCCAGGGCAACCTGAATTCGTACAATCAGTTTACGAAGTCGCATCATCCATATTCCCATACATCGCAGACAAACCCAAGTATCACAAATTGCAAATACTCGAGCGCATGGCCGAGCCAGAGCGCGTGATTTCATTCCGAGTCCCATGGACTGACGACGAAGGACGCATCAGAACCAATCGAGGATGGCGCATTCAATTTAATTCCGCAATCGGGCCTTACAAAGGCGGCTTAAGATTTCACCCAAGCGTGAACGAGTCGGTGCTGAAATTTTTAGGCTTCGAACAAACATTTAAAAACAGCCTCACGGGTCTTCCAATGGGAGGCGGTAAAGGCGGCGCGAATTTCAATCCAAAAGGCAAGTCAGATTTAGAAATCATGCGATTTTGTCAGTCCTTTATGACCGAACTGTATCGCCATATTGGCCCAGACACAGATGTGCCTGCAGGCGACATTGGTGTTGGTGGTCGAGAAATTGGCTTCATGTTTGGGCAGTACAAGCGTATCCGCAATGAATTCGTTGGCGTACTTACCGGTAAAGGACTGGAATTCGGCGGATCCAAGATGAGAACCGAAGCCACAGGTTACGGTGCGATCTTTTTCATGCGCAACATGTTAGCGCAACATAAAGACACCATTGAAGGAAAAACCGTACTGATCTCAGGATCTGGCAATGTAGCAACTCACGCAGCCGAGAAATGTTTACACCTCGGAGCAAAACCCTTAACCATGTCGGACTCTGGTGGTTTCATTCACTGTAAAGACGGCTTCACACAAGAACAAATTGATTGGATCAAAGATCTAAAGAATGTTCGTCGTGGACGAATCTCTGAAGCATCCGACCACTTTGACAACATCACCTTCCATGAGGGTCGCCCTTGGAGTGTAGCTGGTGACTGTGCAGTGCCTTCTGCAACGCAAAATGAAATTAACGCAGAAGAAGCAGCAATGCTCATCAAGAACGGCGTCAAAGTAGTTGCTGAAGCTGCCAATATGCCGTGCGAACAAGCAGCGGTTGAAGCCTTCTTAGAGGCCGACGTTTTATTCGGCCCAGCAAAAGCCGTTAATGCCGGAGGTGTTGGTGTTTCAGGCCTAGAAATGAGCCAAAACAGCGCGCGAATTGCCTGGGATAACGAGCAGCTAAAAACACTCCTCGAGAATATGATGAAGGAGATTCATGATTCCTGCGTTAAGTTTGGCGATACAGGTGGGAAAAATACGAATTATCTACAAGGCGCAAACATCGCTGGTTTTGTTAAGGTAGCCGATGCCATGATTGCCTACGGACACGTATAAGCTTTACCTTTAATTGGGCAATAAAAAAGCTGCCTTCGGGCAGCTTTTTTTATTACTCCTGAGGTGGTTTACCGTCATCAACCCAAAACTTCCACCATGGCTTGTCTGCAACAATATCAGGCTCACTTGCATCAACACCAGATACCTCTGCCTTACTACTCTTGCTCCAAAAGTCCCACCATGCGCTATCAGCATCCTCAGCCATAGCCGCCCTCAAACCTGGGAAATTTAAATTAATAATCGTATCAATCTTAGTTTTGGAATCAGGCAATCCAGACTTCTCATAACTCGCCGCTAAAATTTCAAGAGCCCGCGGGGTATGCGGTGCTTTTGGATAAGTCTCAATAACTGCCTGGGCCCGATTGATGGAGGCGACGTAAGCACCTCGTCGGTAGTAATATTCGGCAACACTCGTCTCATGCTCAGCAAGCGTATTAACCAAGTAAGCCATTCTTAACTGGGCATCCTCAGCGTAACGACTCTCGGGGAAGCGTTTAACCAAGTCTCTCAAAGTATCGAAAGCTTGACGCGCAGATCCCGGATCTCTTTCTGCGAGATTCTTAGATACAAATAGACCCAATAACCCTTTGTCATCATTGAAGTAAACCAATGCCTTCAAGTACATCAAGTAGTCGACATGTTTATGCTCTGGGTGCTCCCGTATGAATCGATCACAGGCCATTAGCGCCGATGCATTATCATTCGTCTTCCAATAGGCATAGGCTACATCGATCTTGCCCTGCTGTGCGAACGGCCCATACGGATATCGCAAATCTAATTTTTTATATAAGTCAATTGACTGCGCATAAAATTTGTCATCGAGCCGGCCTTTGGCGTTCGTGTACAACTCTTCCGCAGTCCAATTTTGCGTCGGATCTTCTTCGAGCCCTGCGCAACCCAAAAAAATCATCTGTGAGAGTAGAATTGGTACCAGTAATAAATTGCTTAAACGTGTCTTCATTAATGTTGACTCTCATTAAAATTAATATGAATCTAAAACGCTTTACAGACGCGCCACATCGGTTGTTGCGCCTTAAGTGCCAATTATATGCCAGTTAGCAAAATCCACAGTGGCTACGAACTTCGAATTCCGGAGTCTCATATGGGACAGCGACTCGATCAAGCCTTAGCAACCTTATTTCCACAATTTTCAAGAAGTCGTCTTCAACATTGGCTGGCCTCTGGAAACCTCCTCGTCGACGGCGAGATCGTGAAAGCCAAAACAAAGGTTTTAGGTGGGGAATTAATTTCTATTTTAACAAGTGATAGTGCCGAAGACTCGGCATTTGAACCAGAAGACGTCCCCTTTGATGTCGTTTATGAAGACGATGATTTAATTATCGTAAATAAAACAGACGATATGGTGGTGCACCCCGGCAGCGGGAATTGGTCTGGGACACTGCTAAACGGTATTTTGTTTCGCTATCCTTACAACAAAAACATTCCTAGAGCTGGCATCGTCCATCGGCTAGACAAAGACACGACAGGGCTCATGGTTGTTGCCAAATCTTTAGAGGCTCAAACAAGCCTGGTGCGACAGCTCCAATCAAGAAGCGTAAGAAGAGAATACTATGCGCTCGTCTCCGGAAAATCTCCGAGTCAAGGCACAATTGATGAACCCATTGGACGACACCCACGTAATAGAAAAAAAATGTCCATAACCGCCAATGGGAAAAATGCTGTGACCCACTACACAACCATCGACAGTGGTAGAGAATGGTCAGCCTTATCTTGCTTACTTGAAACCGGTCGGACTCATCAAATACGCGTGCACCTGACCGCTCTTGGTCACCCCCTGATCGGTGATCCGACGTATACAGGAAACTCAAAAAAATATGCATCCTTGACGAAAGCGTTACCTTTTGAACGCCAAGCCCTTCATGCTAAAAGCTTGACTTTAACGCATCCGGGCACGGACAAAGTAATCAGCTGGGATTCGGATATTCCATCCGATATCCAGGCCCTATTAGCAGCACTAAAAACGTCAGACAATGAACGCCCTTGATTTAATTCACCCCGAGTGGGCTGTCCACAAAAACGTCCATGCATTTTTTACCACGCGTCACGGCGGCGTCAGTATGGAAAAATTCAGCGCTTTGAATCTCAGCCATGCCGTTGGTGATGACCAAGAGCATGTCGCGCAAAATCGACAAATACTCAATGGTTACCTCCCCTCACCGCCACACTGGGTTACCCAAGTTCACAGTAACACAGCAGTGACAGCTGAGACTTCGAACGAAACCACCAAGGCAGACGCTCTATACACCCGCAAACAACGGACTGTTTGCGGCATCATGACTGCAGATTGCTTGGCGGTGCTGTTCACCAATCGTTCGGGTGATCAGGTAGCCGTGGCTCACGCGGGCTGGAGAGGTCTCGCAGAGGGCGTATTGCGACAAACCGTCAGTAAGTTCGCTTCCATCCCAAGTGACCTCCTGGTTCAATTAGGGCCCGCTATCAGTCAAAAACATTATGAAGTCAGAGAAGATCTACTCCAACGGTTCGTGGATTTGGACAATACATACCAGAAGTATTTTCTTCCGAGCACACAGGGGCGCTACTTCGCCGATCTATACGGAATAGCCCGTCACCAACTCCAACAATTGGGTATTAACTCCATATTCGGTGGGAATAACTGCACATTTTCTCAAAAGGACACATTTTTCTCCCACCGACGAGAACAACCCACCGGGAGAATAGGTGCACTAATCTGGCTTGACGACTCAACAAAATAAAATGAATCTTCTGCTCATATCGTTATAATTGCACCCCTTAAAATAAAGAACTTAAAATCAAGAACTAACCTATGTCTACTCTTGCTTGGATCATCGGAAGCGCACTAATGGGAGCCGCGCTCAGCGTGGGTGCTGCGGCTTGGTTTTCTTATCACGCCAATACGAAAAATATACAAAAGCTCGTGAGCTATGCGATTGGTACGCTACTCGGAGCAACATTCCTTGAAGTGATTCCACACGCATTAGAAACCAACCCGGACGCAAAACTTTTATCTGCTGTCATTCTTGGTGGCATATTAGGTTTTTTTGTACTAGAGAAATTTGTTCTCTGGAGACATTGTCACTTTGAGACATGCGAAGGACACGATCAACACACCACACAAACAGACAACGGGCGATCTGGAACGATGATCCTCGTTGGGGATACATTCCATAACTTCGTTGATGGTGTGTTAATTGCCGCCGCCTACCTCACTGATATTCGACTTGGCATTATTACAACAATTGCTATCACCGCCCATGAAATCCCCCAAGAGGTTGGAGACTTTTTAATTCTGCTGAACTCTGGGTTTTCAAAAAGAAAAGCGCTCATATGGAACTTAATATCCAGTGCCGCCACCTTAGTTGGCGGCCTTATTGCTTACTTTGCATTCGAAGTCGTAAATGGTTTAATTGCCCCGTTTCTAGGTCTCGCTGCAGCGAGCATGATTTATGTCGCCGTGGCCGATCTGATACCCGGCCTCCACAAAAGAACCGACTTAAAAGCAACGGCAGAGCAAATCATACTCATACCTGTCTCT
>CAJXPC010000107.1 GCA_913057845.1 uncultured Pseudomonadota bacterium | reverse complement strand
ACGAGATGTAGAGAGGTCTCGTGGGCTCGGAGATGTGTATAAGAGACAGCTCTTTCTTGAGACTCCATTTCCTGTTGTGCTTGCTCTAAATTTTCAATCAAACGTGTGATATTTCGCGGATCTGGCCGTCCGACCTCATTTAAAAGATCCCGCGCAGCATCTCCAAGCTCTGTGGAAGATATATTGTCACTACGTGCCGTTGAGCCTGCTTGTTGCTCTTCTATACCAAGTTGCTCATCGACATCCGATAAAGCGGCAAGTTCTTCTTGCTTTTCTTTGAGTAACGTTAAGGCTTCTTGAAGCTTGCCCTGCTCCAAAGCCCTTCCAACGTCTTCAAACCCCTCTTGCTCCATAAGAATCTTAGATAATTTAGACAACCCTTCACGCGTCATGACCGCGTCCATATTGATTTGATCCAACACCTCACGGGCTGTTCTCAACGCTTCCTTTTTCGCTTCAAAACTAATGTCATCTCTCTCAAAGGCAGCGAAGGCATCATTAATTTCTTCAATATCCGACGCTTCCTGCGCATCAAGCGCGCGAGCCGGCTCTGCGTTTGAGAACTTCGAGTTTGAAATACTTCGAACCGTTAGATCCGACTTATGGGCAATCACGACATTTGATGTCCCCACCCAGGTGAACGCAAAAAACAAGATCGCCATAGCTGCCACCTTGCTACTTTGAGGCACACGCAGAGGCACCAGCGCATCTGCCTTAATTGGTTGGATACGAGCAACAGCACGTTCAAGATGTGCTGAAACAAAAGCCTCTTCCCCGACACTTGGGTGCTTTCTTTCCAAATCCATAAACCAAAGGGCGCTGAGCATCTCATCTTTTAACCCTGCTTTCTCATCTAGATACCGTGCCGCGTCCTGAGCATCAATGCTAGTCCAAGCCTTGACCCAGACATACGCTAGCAGACCTACGATGAACACGCCGAAGCCAAGCACAGTCCAACCGGATTTGACAAATTCGAACGGAATCGACAAAACCAACAATGTCGCGAAAGCAAAAAAAATGATAGCCACAGCAAATCCAAGCTCGCTTATCAGACGGCTGAGTCTTAATTTGCGAGCGACATTAGAGACTAGCTGACCAATTTGTGTGTGGTTAAGTGAGGGCATAATAAGAACGTGATTGTATACCATATATAAAGGGGGATTGTTTATAGGGGAGAACCATTAATTTATAGGGTGTGATTGAGATTATCAGGAAACCTCGACCGAACCGGTCGATCAGATATACTTAAAAATATGGCAACCAATCGAATCTCGCAATTCTTCATTACGGCTCTCACATACCTCTGCGGCATGAGTTGCATCATTAATGCCGGATGGGTCAACGCGGCAGATAAACCCCACATCATATACATCATGACGAATGACTTAGGATGGAGAGATGTGGGCTTTCATGGGGGGCGTGCGGGCACACCACACATTGATGGACTATCAGAATCTGGCGCACGTCTCGAAGGTTTTTATACACTACCTCATTCATCATCGACTCGCGCAGCACTCTTGACCGGCCGATACCCCTATAGATTTGGACTTCAAACCAATTCGATCTTATCGTGGAGCACCTACGGCATTCCCCAAGGGGAACGCCTACTTCCTCAAGCACTAAACCTAGCAGGTTATCGAACAGTTTTGCTTGGTTCTTGGTTGCTCGGTCACGCCAAAAGGAGTCATCTCCCGACACAGAGAGGTTTTGACTATTTCTATGGCAGCCTCACACCGACTGGGGACCACTTAAAGAAAATCAACACGATCGGTCTTACTGACTGGTTTGAGGGCGAAAAACAGATTACGGAGTTTGGATACGCAACAGATCTAATCAGTGAAAAATCTACAACACTCATCGAAGAGCACGACCAGACCATACCGCTTTTCATGTTGATTAACTTTCCTACTCCTGGGGTGCCACTTCAAGCGCCCGATAACCTTGTGACAAAATTCAACCAGTTCGAGGATCAAGCAACACAGACCTACCTGGCGATGGTTTCCCAAATTGACGCGGCTGTTGGCAAAATCCTCACAGCACTCGATAAAAAGGGGGTACGTCAAGACACAGTTATTATTTTTCATAGTGATAATGGCGGCTCAGTCAAACGGAAATATTCATCGGGGGATGGTGATAGCAAACAAACCGTGAGTGATAACGGTCCGTTTCGTTCGGGAAGCGGATCACTTTATGAAGGTGGCGTTCGCGTTCCAGCAATAGTCTCCTGGCCCGGAAAAATCAAACCAACAATTTCGACTGAACGCGTCCACGTACTTGACATGTATGTCACTTTGCTTGAATTCGCGGGAGCATCTACGAGCAAGAATGATCAGGTCAAACCCGTAGACGGTATCAGCATCTCACCGTTACTTTTTGAAAATCAATTGCTCCCCAAGAGAACTCTAGTACTCAACGTCACGGAACTGGGTGGAGCCATCTTAAGAGACAACTGGAAATTGATTTTGGTCAGCACACTTCCCTCGCAAAGGGAACTCTACGATATTGGGAACGATCCTTCAGAAGAAATAAATGTCGTGAGTAAATATCCAGAAATTGCCGATGGGCTCACGGAGGCATTGCTAGAAGCTTCTTGGGAAATGGCGCCCTCACTTTACTTGAAAGACCTATCCAATGCGCGCGACCATTACACACCCATGATTTGGAGTGAAAACCCACAACGGCCTTAACTGAGCCTTATCATCTCGACTATTCATATGCCAAACCACAAAGAATGCATCAACATAGACGACTTAAGACTACATGCGAAGAGAAGGCTTCCAAAGTCAGTTTTTGAATTCATCGATGGGGGTGCTCATGATGAAATTACTCTAAGAAACAATAATTATGATTTTAGAAACTTTAAATTTGTACCTAGAGTGCTTACCGATATTTCTCACCGGAACCAGGAAGTTGATTTGTTCGGGCAAAGATATTCCACACCGCTCGTCCTCGGACCAATAGGGCTCGCAGGTCTGGTTCGGCGCGAAGGGGAGAATCACGCAGCTATGGCGGCAGCTAACCAAAACGTACCCTTTTGCCCCTCATCAATGTCAACATGCAGCATCGAAGAGATCGCCAAAAAAACGTCGGCAAGACAGTGGTTTCAACTCTATGTCCTGCGAGACAGAGGCATTACTCGAGAGTTTATTCGTCGCGCTAAAGAAACGCACTGCAGCGTGTTGGTCGTCACCGTTGACACCAAATTACTCGGGGCACGAGAACGGGATATACGCAACGGCTTTGTGGTTCCCCCAAAATTCACACTCTCAACATTGTTTGATTTTTTAATACATATACGTTGGCTATTCGATGTTGGATTAGGGCGAAAAATAAAATACCGGAATTTCGATAATACGAGCGTCAATGCCAACTCTGTCATGTCAATAACGGAATTCATCAAAGAACAATGGGATGTTTCTATAAATTGGGATGATATCGCTTGGTTTAAAGAACAATGGGGTGGGCCCGTTGTGATTAAAGGCATCCTCTCCCCTGAAGATGCGAGAATCGCGGAATCAATTGGAGCTGATGGCGTAATTGTATCCAACCACGGTGGCAGACAACTCGACGGGGCCATTTCATCTATTTCGGCCTTGGCTAAGATTAAAGCTTCGGTGAGTGAGGATTACCCTTTAATACTCGATGGTGGCATCCGCCGGGGTTCAGACGTAGTTAAAGCCATTGCTCTGGGCGCTAAGGCGTGCATGCTTGGTAGGCCTTGGCTCTACGGGCTCGCTTCAGGGGGACAGGATGGCGTTGAACGCTGCATTGAGATTTTGAAAGCAGAAATCGATCTGACTCTCGGACTGCTCGGAGTCACCCAGCTGAATGACCTCAATCCAAGCTACCTATCGCGCACTTCAGATTTTGATTCCTTAGGCTGAGACTCGTTTATAAATTGATCCGCTAGAGCACGATACAACGGCTTCCGGCAAACTACTTTTGAGCAACCTGCCGCTAATAAAGAAGTTGCCATTAACGGCACGATCATGTCATGGTTGTCGGTCATCTCCATCACAATGACAAAGGCTGTAACCGGAGCTTGAACCACCCCTGCAAAATAGGCAACCATGCCTAAAACAACAACTGCACCCAAAGGAACATATGGAATGATCTGCGCGATGTTCTGGCCCAATCCCGCCCCAATTGCTAAAGAAGGAGCAAACACTCCACCAGGAATACCACTGATATAAGAAATCAGTGTTGCCAACAACTTTAAAAAACCAAAAGACTCAGGAATGTCGCCCGTTCCTTCCAAAATCATACGCGCCTCGTGATAACCTGTGCCGTATGTAGAACTGCCGGAAAATGCTCCGATCACCGCGAGCAAAAACCCACATATTGCAGCAAAAAATATTGGGCGTGTTTTAGCAAAAAAACCGATTTTCCCAGGTATTCCACGGGATATAAAAATTAAGGATTGGCTGAATGCCCCCCCCAAAACCCCTCCAATTACGCCACATACAATAACTGGAATCCATGCGCTTGATCCAAGCAAAATGGCTGATGTTGTTCCGAAATAAGTATAGTCTCCAAGCCACCAAATGGACACTATTCCCGCGACAATGACTGAAGTAAGCACCGTGCCACTCGTACGGCTTTCATAGTTGCGACTCATTTCTTCAATAGCAAACACAATTCCCGCAAGCGGTGTGTTGAACGCTGCCGCCACACCTGCTGCACCACCTGCGAGTATTAATCCGCGTTTCGTCTCTACGCGCGAGAATCGAGTGAAACGACCAAGAGATTGCATGATCGATGCGCCAATTTGCACCGTTGGCCCCTCTCGACCAACCGATGCCCCTGAAAAAAGCCCAACCACTGTGAGTAAGAACTTCCCTAGCGCAAGCCGTATCGATAAGTAATTCCCCCTTTGCTCCTCATTTTCGGTATCTATAGCAGCTATCGTTTGAGGAATCCCACTGCCCTGCGATCCTGGGAAAAACTTACGGGTTATCCAAACCACAAATGCCAGTCCAGCTGGGCCGACCACAAAAGGTAATAACGGGGAGAGTTCTACAACTTCTTGATGTAACGAATTGGCATATTCGGCGCTCATTGCAAAAACGATCGCCACCACACCAACTAAAATAGCACCAACCCAAAGAGTGATTCTTCGCAGCCATAGCCGAGGACTCAGCCACGCATGTCGGCCGCGTCTAATTAAACTCGGGGGAACAACGTTATGTGCCACGACAAAACCATGGCCAATTAAACCATCCGCACAGCCCCTCTTCGTTGAACCCTAGCGGGACAAAGATGGTCGAAACCTTTTTTCCAAACGGACTGTGGTCCAAATTCTGCACAATTAACTCTAAAAAATTAAAACAATTCGACTAGAAGACACTCTACATCATCCTCATTTTTTTTGAGCATTTCACAAAAATTATTTTTGAAATGGTGCGTAAGTTTGCTGACAAAACATAATCATTGACCAACCTCCGAATTACGCTCATGATAATTAACGATATCGAAACCCGTAAACTGAATTCATGGCCCACGCCGTTCGTATCACCTACCGTATCTCTGAAGAGATGCTTAATTTATGCCCTGATATTGAGTTCGAGACGTTCCGTGCCTTACTTCTACAGGAACTCTCTGAGAATTGGCCCCGCTCCGAGATCTCTGTAGAGCGGTGTCTCGATGGGGAGGAAGGGTCATTAATTGAAGGGATGGCTGATCCTGAAGAAGAAGAGGCTGCAGAGTGCATCGAAGATATTATTGATGACCTTATGGATTCCTTGCAGTGGGATAACGAGTTCGACGACCATTAGAAAAATCTGCTTACCCACCTTATTATTCAATCTCTCTAAGCAAACGAAATCCAAGATCATCTGCCCTAGACCCGGAGTACCTAAACCGGCTCGACTCTACTAAATAATACGGCTCATTATTCAGCCAAGAGCCTCCTCTAAAGCCCCTCAGAGAACAATCTCCAACAATCCAGGCTTTACCATCTAGAGGTGCCCCACGCCAATCGGGGCTCGCGCAATCCTCAGTCCACTCAGATAAATTACCAATCACATCATGCAAGCCAAATGCATTAGGCGCAAATTGACCGACGGGCGCGTACTCACGATAACCATCCGAGCAAGGAACAAACTCAGTCTCTGATTGATACTCTTGGTCTGCAACTTGATCATACGTATTTGAAAATTCACAAAGCGCTTTGGGCGCCATATCAAAGTAGCGATTCATACCTAAACCCGCACGGGCCGCATACTCCCATTCAGCGTTTGACGGCAGTCGATATCTAAAACCAGTTTTTTTTGATAACCACTTCGCAAATCTATTTGCCTCAGACCAGGTAACATTAAAAACGGGGAACTCCTCTCGCATCAACCCTTTCGTTTCAACCTGAGGGCAGATATTATCTATAACGCACAAACCCCAATCACCAACAGTGACCTCGTATTTACCAACAGCATAAGGCTTGGTAAAAGTCACCGGGTAGAAATAACCTTCGTCGTGCGGATGCCCAGGGCCCCAGGGA
>CAJXPC010000106.1 GCA_913057845.1 uncultured Pseudomonadota bacterium | reverse complement strand
CCTCTCTATTCGTCGGCAGCGTCAGATGTGTATAAGAGACAGCCATTATGTTCTTCGACAATCGGCAGCTTTGCTAAAAATGCCCCCTTACATGGGCCCCCGATACATTCTCCCGTATTGGGTAGATATAAAGCGCCATGGGTAGCACACATCAGTAGCTGAAGATCGGCATCAAAAAACTCCCCGTGTTGCCAGTCAAGTTCCACTTGAATATGGGCGCACCGATTAACATAGCCGAACACTATGCCGTTATGACGTATGACAAAGCCAGGGACCTCATCCCCATTGCTATCCGTCGTTACAAAGCGCACCCCTCGGCCAGTTTCTACTAAATCCGAGGGCTGACAAATCAACCGTTTTCGAGAAGCCATGCCATCAATTCCTCAAAACTGTCCACGCACGCTAACGGATTAAGAGCGATAAGGCTTTCTTTGTCATGTGCGCCGTAACTGACGCCGACACCGCAAGTTCCTGCATTTTTAGCCAGGAGTAAGTCATGCGAGGTATCCCCTATCATGAGCGTGCGGTCAGGCGTTACTGCCAGGTCATTCATAATGTATTGCAGCATATCGGGATGCGGCTTGGGGAACCCCTCATCACCACAACGTGTCACCGAAAATAGATGGCCGAAATCCACCTTCTTCAAAGCGCGATCAAGGCCGACTCGGCTTTTACCAGTTGCAACAGCTAACATATAATTTCTTTGTGTTAACGCTTGTAGGCCTTCCGATGCGCCTTTAAAAGCGTGAATGGTCTTGTCGGCATCTAAAAAGTGATGCCGGTAACGATCGACAATGCCTTGATGTTGGTTTTTAGTGAGATTAGGCGATAGATAGTTGAAGGTGTCCAAAAGACCTAATCCGATAACATGCGTGGCAGCCGCCTCATCGGGAACCGGCAGATCGTTATCTGCGTAGGATTTTTGAATACTTTGCGCAATATGCGCTGTCGAATCCACAAGTGTTCCGTCCCAATCAAAGACAATTAAATCGAAATTTCTCATGGAATGTTTAGTTCTTTCTCTTGTTGTGATTCATCGATAGCAGTCATGACACGCCTAAGCTCTGTTGGTATGGGCGATTCAATTTTTATTCTATTTCCATGCACAGGGTGCGTAAAAGAAAACTGATGCGCATGAAGAAACATACGCTTAAGGCCATAGGCTTGAAAGATTTTATTTCGCCGAAAATCGCCATATTTATCATCGCCCAAGATCGGATAATTCTTGTGTGCCAAGTGCACTCGGATTTGATGTGTTCGTCCTGTCTTAAGATTAGCTTCGATTAAAGTGGTCTCTCCGTGGGTCTCAAGCGCACGCACAAATGTGAGGGATGGCTTGCCCTCGGATCCATCGACGACAACTCTGCGCTCACCCTCTTTAGAGACAAACTTGCGCAGCGACAGATCTATCTTCTTAATTGTGTGGTCCCAAGCACCCCAGACTAAAGCCACATATATTTTTTTAGTCAAATTATCCCGAATCTGGCCATGCAAATGAGTCAATGCGGACCGTGTTTTAGCAAGCAACAGAACGCCTGAGGTCTCTTTATCCAATCGGTGTACAAGTTCAATAAATGGTTGGTTAGGCCTATCCGCCCTTATGATCTCTATGAGCCCAAAAGACACTCCGCTACCTCCGTGAACCGCCAAACCAGAGGGTTTGTCAATGATAAGCAGATCATCATCTTCAAACAAAATAGGCAACTGCATGGGGTTTCGCGGCTTCGTCCCCGGCTCTCTTTCCGCAATTCGTATTGGGGGAATTCGGACTTTATCTCCTTCGGTGAGTCTTCGACTGGGACCTGCACGGCCTCCATTTACGCGCACTTCCCCGCTACGCAAAATACGATAAACATGACTCTTAGGGACACCTTTAAGTATTTTCAATAAATAGTTATCAATTCGTTGCGCTTCCCCATCAACGCCAATCACGACTTGGTTTACACGATCTTTACATAAGTTATTCATTTTGAATTATAATTCACCGACGAGTCGTTTGACGACGAGAATGCCACGGTCTCATAAAGATCGTACGGCCTCCGGGTTTATAGTCCCGTTGTTAGTTAGCCGTTCGGTTCTCAACGAATTTATTAGCAGGCTCGTCCCAAGGTTAATTTCGCTCACCTCAACAGTGAAAAACGAAAGTAGCGATATAGTAAATGATTTGCGCGCTTAGAACAGCGTGGGAGATTCAAAGTGCCAACGCCTTAAGTTGCGGGGGCCTATGTAACAAACCGGAAAGATATTGATTTAGGAAACGATTGCTCGACACAACGAAAGAATTTATTTAATTTATTAATTGAAATAGTTGAACGAAACTATCCAAAAATAGTGC
Organism: uncultured Pseudomonadota bacterium; assembly: GCA_913057845.1. Lineage (GTDB taxonomy): Bacteria > Pseudomonadota > Gammaproteobacteria > Burkholderiales > Eutrophovitaceae > Eutrophovita. The sequence goes on along the minus strand of CAJXPC010000106.1, from coordinate 4,176 downwards.
CGGTTTAGTCTCCCACAGCGGTATGTGCGCGGGGGAATATAAATGAAACGAATGTTATTTAACGCAACCCATGCTGAAGAGCTGAGAGTTGCGATAGTCGATGGACAGACACTCCTCGATTTAGATGTAGAAACAACTGGCAAGGAACAGAAGAAAAGTAATATTTACAAAGCTGTTATCACCCGTATCGAGCCTAGTCTTGAGGCGGCCTTTGTTAATTACGGTGCCGACAGGCATGGGTTTCTTCCGTTTAAGGAAATTAGTCGGTCTTACTTTAAAGACCCACAAGCCAATCCCACTAAAGTGCGAATCCAGGATGTTTTATCCGAGGGCACCGAGCTCGTCGTGCAAGTCGAAAAAGACGAGCGTGGCAACAAAGGTGCGGCACTTACCACATTCATCAGTCTCGCAGGACGATACTTAGTCTTAATGCCTAATAACCCTCGTGGGGGTGGTGTTTCAAGAAGAATTGAAGGAGAAGAACGAGCCCAGCTGCGCGATGCCATGGATCAATTAAATCTACCTACCGGAATGAGCGTAATCGCCCGCACGGCAGGTATTGGGCGTAACGCAGAAGAGCTGGAGTGGGATTTAAATTACCTCACTCAATTATGGAAAGCAGTAGACGGAGCGGCTGGCAGTCAAAAAGCACCCTTCTTAATCTATCAAGATGCGAGTCTTGTTATCCGAGCGATTCGAGATTACTTCCGACAAGATATTGGCGAGATCCTGATCGATACTGAATCGATCTACGAGCAAGCTCGTCAGTTCATGGGGCACGTTATGCCGCATAACGTGGATCGGGTGAAATGGTATCAGGAAGAAACCCCCCTATTCTCTCGCTTTCAAATTGAGCACCAGACAGAGTCAGCTTATTCGCGACAAGTACTTTTACCGTCCGGTGGATCCATCGTTATAGATCACACGGAGGCCATGGTCTCAATTGACGTTAACTCTGCTCGATCAACACGAGGCAGTGATATTGAGGAAACCGCGCGAAAAACCAATATCGAAGCCGCGGAAGAAGTCGCTCGGCAATTGCGCTTGCGTGACTTGGGTGGACTTGTTGTTATCGATTTTATCGATATGGAAAATACAAATAGCCAACGCGAAGTCGAGAACACTCTGCGCGAGGCCCTTAGGTATGACCGAGCGCGCGTTCAAGTAGGTAAAATTTCCAGATTTGGATTGTTGGAGCTGTCGAGACAAAGACTGCAAACCTCATTGGGTGAAACAAGCCACATCACTTGCCCACGATGCAGTGGCACTGGGAATATTCGCTCCATTGAGTCTACTGCTTTGCATGTTCTTCGCATCGTGCAAGAAGAGGCGATGAAAGAGAGTACTGCAGCTGTGCATGCCCAAGTTCCTGTCGCTGTAGCCTCGTACTTACTCAATGAAAAAAGAGACGAGCTCTACGCCATTGAACATCGGGTAAAAGTGAGCTGTGTATTGATACCGAATACCCACTTGGAAACACCACATTACATCGTTAAGCGCCTTCGTCATGATGAACTTAATCAGACTGATATGACTTTACCGAGCTATGATCTTGCTGAGGAAGTGAAGGACGAATCACTAGAAAAAGATAAGAAGCAAGACGTTATAAAACCTTCTGCGGCAGTGAAAGGAGTGACGTCCACACAGGCAGCTCCACCTCAAACCAAAAAAGATGGTTTCTTCAAGCGACTCATTGCTTCCATATTTGGATCTGGCGAAGACAAAGAAAAATCATCATCAGATAACCGAGGTAGAAATCAGCGTACTGATCGAAGACGTAGTGGTAGAGATGGCGAGGGAAGCGATCGTCGTCGCGGCCGTAACGACTCCCGTGGTGACCGTCGCCGACCACGAAGAGGACGCGGTAGAGATACTGAAAACCGTAACGATGCGGACACTAACAATCCTGTGGAACAAAAACCAGAAGTTCAGAAAACTGTTGAAGCCACGAGTAATACAAGTGTCAATACTACGGTGCAAACAACTGAACAATCAGAAAGACGAGAAGATCAGACTGGACGCCGTCGCCGTAGAAATAACGATCGACGAGGTCGCAACCGAAGAAATGACCGTGAAGAGAATGCGGCGCCAACTACTGAATCAACCATGGACGCAGCACCGACTGCCGAAGGTCAACAAGCTGCTAGTCCTCAGCCGGCAGCATCAACCGGCAACGACGTAGGTTACGAGGCTCCGGTCAAGGAAACACCTCAAGTCGTTGATACACGAGCTGAAACTCGCGCACCTCAACAAAGCGCAGACAAGTCACCGTCTGTAACCGCGCAAGTCTCAGATGTGGTCGAAACAAGTCGCAACACTGTTGATACGCCCTCAGTACAATCCCAGAAACCTGTGACCCACATCGCTTCTGATAAGAATGATGCGAGTGCAGAAGTTCGGGTGACTGCGCCCGTTGTTGCGAAGCCTGCACCTGTCATACAAAAGCCGATTGTGGAGGAGCCAGTTGTATTGCCTAAGGGCATGACAATGATAGAGACCGCATCGTCTGCGAGCAGTTCTGATGTTGACTCACAGCACAATACAGCTGAATTAGAGAAGGCTAGAGAAGAGCGTAAACTGCGACGGCAAGCAAAGGAAGCGGCCTTAGCTGCGAGTGAGCCCATGCAGCAGGTGGAAACACAAGATAGTCCAAAGTGAAGAAACTTGTGACCGTTATGATTCGGTCACACTAAGGGTCAGTTGGCGGATACATTGTATTTAAGAATGTATCCGCTCCCTCCTCAATCATCTCAAGCACAGTATTGAATTCTTCCCTCGAACCATAGTACGGATCGGGAACATCTTGTCGACGAAACCTTCGGCTATACTCTAAAAATAATAGAATTTTAGATTTGCTATCGACGGGTTTTAATCGTTGAAGTATCCCCAAGTGCACGGTATCCATCGCTAAAAAAATGTCGTAATCAAAAAAGTTATTCAATGAGACTTTTTGTGCACGAATTTCACTTAAGTCATAACTCCGCTGAACCCCCACACTAATACTTCTATCATCGGGAGGACTTCCTACATGGTAAGCGTGCGTTCCTGCAGAAGCGCAGCTGAACGTATTGTGCAACCCCCTCTCCGCCGCTTTTTTCCGCAGCACAGCTTCCCCAGAAGGGGAACGACAAATGTTTCCGGTGCACACAACTAAAACCTTCATAATAAATATTTGATTATTTATTTAGGCCAGTGAACCTGAAATAAATCGATCCTTAAGGGATTTGAGCGTATCCCTGCATTCTGCTGCTTTCTCAAATTCTAAATTTTTAGCAGCCTCTTTCATGCGCTTTTCAACTCGTTTCATTTCAACCAACAAATCTGACTCAGATTTAATTTCGGCAGGAGATTCAATTTTAGATTTACTGTTGCCACTTGAGCTGGACTCAGAGTAAACACCTTCCATCAAATCACGCACACGTTTCTCAATGCCTTTCGGAGTGATGTTATGTTCAACGTTAAATTCAAGTTGTTTTTGACGACGTCTGCTTGTCTCATCAATAGCGCGCTGCATTGATCGAGTGATTGAATCACCGTACATGATGGCTCGACCATTAATGTGTCTTGCTGCGCGACCAATCGTTTGGATCAACGCGCGCTCAGAACGCAGAAAGCCCTCTTTATCTGCGTCCAAAATAGCTACAAGTGAGACCTCTGGAATATCCAATCCTTCTCTTAATAAATTGATACCTACTAAGACGTCAAATTCCCCAAGTCTCAAATCTCGAATAATTTCAACACGCTCCACCGTATCAATATCCGAATGCAGATAGCGCGCAGAAACTCCATTCTCACCTAAAAAGTCCGTTAAATCTTCCGCCATTCTTTTAGTCAGCGTGGTGACCAGGACACGCTCATGGAGCTTGGATCGAATACTGATCTCTGATAATAGGTCATCAACTTGGTTAACCGCAGGTCGCACTTCCAATTGAGGATCTACAAGCCCTGTTGGTCGAACCATTTGTTCCACAACTTGTTGTTGCTTCTCACTTTCATAGTGAGAGGGTGTCGCGGAGACGAAAATGGTTTGTGGCACTATTTGTTCAAATTCATCAAACCGCAAAGGTCTATTGTCTAATGCAGAAGGCAATCTAAAACCGTAATTCACTAAATTTTCTTTCCGCGCCCTATCCCCTTTATACATTCCGCCAATTTGTGGCGCGGTGACGTGTGATT
>CAJXPC010000105.1 GCA_913057845.1 uncultured Pseudomonadota bacterium | reverse complement strand
CTACACCTCTCTATTCGTCGGCAGCGTCAGATGTGTATAAGAGACAGAATCCATATGGTGTTACACCAATTATAGGACTCAGTCAAACATGTCTTTCTCGGTGGCAACCAAATGATCATGTATCGGTTGGAAGTGTAGCCATCCGATGTAATCACTACCGACATTTTCCTTGCTGTAAACAGCTCTATCATGAGGCACTAAATTAGGGGCCTGACCTGCTGACATGACCAGTAGCTCTTGCTGGCAACATCGCTCAAGAGCGCTAAACCAAAACGCCGCAGAATCTATACTGTGTTTGCTCATCGTTAATAGGCCATGATTTTGATGAATGACGGCTTTTACGTCTTTAAATGATTTCGCTAAGTTCATGCCCGCATCTACACTGACCGCGACCGCGCCTGCCTCTTCGGTGATGATATTATGATCTTCGTAAAATGCGCAGGCATCTTGTGAAATGGGATCAAGTTTTTTTCCGAAAGATGCAAATGCCGCACCATAAAGTGTGTGCGCGTGACACATTGCGACAATTTCCGGATGCTCCTTATGGACCGCTGCGTGCAGTACAAATCCGGCTTGATTGACAGAGTAATCTCCTTCAACGACTTTCCCGTCATGATCTACAAGGATTAGGTTAGAGAGTTTGACTTGCTTAAAGTGAACAGCCATAGGATTTGTCCAGTACAAATCTTTAAATTCAGGATCCCGCACCGTTAAGTGTCCCGCAAACCCATAGTCGAATTTGAAGTATGAGAAGGCGCGGCAGGCAACGACTAATTTTCTTTTGAGTTCATTACGTAAGTCTTTAAAGTTTGAAAAACTCTTCGCTTTAGGGAAAGTTAAGTCAGCCTGAGTAGGCTTGTAAACTGAATGCTCTTCTTTAAAGTCGGTGTACATGATTTTCCTTGGTTCTCTTTGATTTCTTAAAATCGTTGGGGATGGTATTCGTGGGCTATTGTATTCAGTACTAATTTACGATTTATTAAAAGGAAATAATACAATATTCTTCGTTTTACGGATTCTTGAATGAGATAATTTTTGTATAGATGCTGGATAAGTAACCTTTTGTCAGGTTTATGTCTACCTACAGAATAGAATATATTGCCGGATGTGGTGGCTAAAAGTAGCTCTTTATTAATTATGTTTGCCACAACGCAATAGCGGCGCTTTGAGCGCCGCTATTGCGTTGTAGACCCTGAGCAAAAATTAATCGTCTTCGATTTGAGCTTGGGTGTAATTAGAAATGCCCATATCTCGGATTAAAGATAATTGTGTCTCGTATCCGTCGATTGACGATTCCGCATTGGACAGTAACGTCTCTAGTAAGTCTCGAGTGACAAAGTCTTGCTCAGCCTCAGCCTCGCTGATTCCGGCTAAGAATCCGGGGCGTTGCACCTTCAATTCAAACTGAAGGTCGGACTGGAGGCATTCTTCAATGTTTTCCCCAATGGATAACGTGCCCAGTGCTTGCAAGTTAGGTAGTCCTTCTAGAAAGAGTATCCGCTCGATGAGTTTGTCGGCTTCCTTCATCACGCGGATAGAATTTTTGTATTCTGATTCATTCAGTCGGTCTAGACCCCAATGTTTAAACATTCTTGCATGTAGAAAATATTGATTGATCGCCGTGAGCTCGTTTTTGAGCACGGTATTTAGATGTTGAACGATCTTATTGGAGCCTTTCATGCAGCACCTCCCTCTTGTCCATTCATTTGACTTTGAAGATAGTTTTCAAGGCCAATCAGATCGATGAGTCTTAACTGTTTTTCCAAAAAGTAAGCGTGATCCATTTCTGTGTCCTCAATTTGCTGGACAAGCAAATCACGCGTGACAAAATCTTGCTTTTGTTCACATAGAACTACGGCAGCTTTTAGCGTACCAACCACTTGGTATTCAATCGCGAGGTCGTTTTTTAACATATCTGGCACGTTCGTTCCGGTCGTCATGTCATGGCGAGTGGCTACGTCTGGAGTGCCTTCCAAGAATAATATGCGTTGTACGATGTCTCGAGCGTGTTGACGTTCGTGTTCTGACTCGTGTAGCGAGTGCTCCGCCAGTTTTTGAAGGCCCATATCGGCATACATTTCACCATGCAGTAGGTACTGATCTGACGCCATCAACTCTCCCGCGAGCAGCTGATTTAGTACAGTTAAAACCTCAACGTTACCTTTCATAGGGATTTCCTTTTATTCAAAAATAGTTAAGAGAATTCGTTTGAAAGAAAAGTTCATCGTTACTTTTCTAGAAGCTTGTTTTGCTCGTCTTGGAGTCAGGGCGTTCAACGATTTTGGTTTGATTTGTTTTCGATGGGCGAATTATGCCACGCCCATTCTAGAAATGTTAAAACGAAAATCATTCTCATTTCCATTACAGTTTTTTAATGTAAGGAATTTGGCTAGGAGCCAAAATATCCATGTAATACCGGTCAACAGATCGATACGACGGATGTTCTCTGAGCAGAACTAACCCATCACGCCGCCATCGTCTCGCTTAATGGCTATGATCGCTGATCGAGGTGTTGCATTGCCACCGTCAGGCCAATGGCTGCCACCTTTTTGTCCGGGATGTTGTATGCCAACAAACATGGTTTTTTGGTCCAGACTCCAGGTGAGTCCGGTAATTTCACATTCTCTTGGTCCTACTAGAAACCGATGAATCTCTCCGGTCTCTGGATTCCCCATAAGCATTTGATTATTGCCCATGCCGGCAAAGTCATTTTTGTTAGAGTAGTCTCCATCGGTCTGAATCCAAAGGTTGCCTTGCGCATCGAACCTGAGTCCATCTGGACTATTAAACATGTTGTCAGTGTTGATGTTGGATGATCCGCCAAAAAGGTTTGTATGTTGAGTGGGGTTGCCCGCCAAAAGAAAAATATCCCAGGTGAATGTGCTCGCTGCATGATTTTCATTTTGAGGGGTCCACCTTAGAATATGACCATAAGGATTTTTTTTTCTAGGGTTAGCCATGTTGAGAGGCTGAGATGCTTTATCACCTCGATATTTGTTATTTGTCAGTGATACGTAGGCTTCGGCTTTGGACGGGTTGACGGCAACCCATTCTGGCCGGTCCATTGTTGTCGCCCCAACTTTAGAAGCTGCCAGTCTTGCGAAGATCAGTGCCTCATCATCTGGCATGCCGGCTTCTTTCAAGGATATCCATTCGCCCCTTCCATCGTCATGAAATTTAGCTGCGAATAGTTCGCCGTCATGGAGTAACTCAGCGTTGTCTTTATTAGGGTGATACTGATCGCGACTTACAAATCTGTAGAGAAATTCACCTCGTTCGTCGTCGCCGAGGTAGACCACGACGTGGCCATTTGCCGCAATAACCAATTCCGCATTCTCATGTTTGAGTCGACCCAGAGCTGTAAGTTTTCTCGGTGTGTGCTGCCCAGATGGATCAATTTCCACAACCCATCCATGTCTATTGGGTTCATGAGGTTCGGTAGATACATCGAATCGAGCATCTGTTTGAGCCCACTTGTACCCCCAATCTTTCCCGTGTTTGGCAATGCCGTAACGTTCCTCTTGAATGCTTTGATGGAATTCTTCTCCTAAGCTTGATGAAAAATATCCGTTAATATTTTCTTCGCAGGCCAAATAGGTTCCCCAGGGGGTTTTTCCGTTACCGCAATTGTTAAACGTACCTAGAATTTTTGTGCCTGATTGGTCTCTGGTGGTCTTGAGTAGATCGCTGCCAGCAGCAGGGCCGACTGCGAAAAACTCCGTATCCGGAGTAATACGTCGATTGAGCGGACTGTCCTTGACGACGTGCCAACCTTCGTTGGTTTCTTTTAATTCGACGATAGTTAAACCGTGGGCGGCTTTACCCTTGTTTACGTCATCATCTGTTTCTGGTGATTGAGTCAGGCGATTGCTAAACATTGTTTGTATATTTGTAAATTCGTTGTTAAAAACGAGTACGGTTCGTCCATCAACTGTGAAGGTGTCCATCCCGTCATTATTGTCCCCGACTGCTAGCGCCTGAGTTGCAGCTGATCCAAAGGTTTCTTGATTGAATCCAGGAGTGTCTGAATGAAGTGGGTCAGCCCACCGGACCAAAACTTGTGCATTAAAGCCCTTGGGGATTGTAATGTTGTCGTCGCTGTTTGCCGTGACAGCCTTAAAGGTTAGTCCTGAGCGAGTTGAAGCCAGAGTCGATCCAGTAGGTAGGCCAGCAGCTAGAACAAAAGCAGAGGCTCCAAAACTGATGGTGCCTTTGAGAAAGCTTCGTCTTGCAAGGATGTCATCGAACTCTGGTTCTTGATTTTGGTTGCGGGCATTAAACTCATCGCAATTGTCGAAAGTGGTGATTGGTTTCGTCATGAGTCGATTCTTTGATTCATTATTTATCTTGGATCTAAACATAAAATGATTAATCCTGTATTACAGGAGGGAATTTCTGATTGACTCTATTTGATGATTCTTAGTTCAATGAGTAGTTTTATATCGGCCCATTGGCGTGGTATTGTTTGGAACAATAAAACTATACAAAAAATTTTTAAGAGGTTAGAAGGGAGCGCTCTAGTGGACAAGATTGATCACAACGAAACATATCATTCGCCTGCAATCACGCAATTGAGGGAGGATCTAGCGTTGGCATTGCGTGCCGCTTCTAAACATGGATTAGCCGAGGGTGTGTGCAATCATTTTAGCCTGGAGCTTCCTGACCAGTCAGGGCGATTTCTCCTGAATCCTAGGGGCCTTTTGTGGCAAGAGATTTTGTCTGACGATATCGTTTTGATCAATACAGAGGGTGACGTGTTAGCAGGTAAGCATCCAGTGGAGGCTACCGCTATGTTTATTCATTCTGCTATTCATCGGGTCTGCAAGAAAACCTGTGTGTTACATACGCACATGCCCCACGCAACGGCGTTGTCTTTGACGCAAGATCGGATATTAGACACAACTTTGTCCCAGACTGCGATGAGGTTTCATGGTCGTGTTGTGGCTGATGATCAGTACAATGGTCTGGCCCTTGATGTGTCAGAAGGAGAGAGAATCGCACGTTCGATGAAGAGTGCTGATGTTGTATTTTTAGGAAACCACGGTGTGGTGGTCTGTGGGGATCGTATGGACTATGCCTATGATGACTTGTATTACCTCGAGCGAGCATGTGAGCTTGAGGTTTTAGCGCGTTCAACAGGGCAACCGTTGATTGGCGTTGATTCAGATTTAGCTCAAAACGTTTGTGATGAAACCTTGGGTGAACGGTTGCAGTCTGAACTTTTCTTCAAAGCGCTTAAAAGAGTCCTGTAAATATATATAATATTGCCTTTGCGGCGTTATATTAGGCATAAAAAAATGCAGGGATTATTCATCCCTGCATCTCACAATATCTTGAGAGGCCTAACCCCTGAGTAGGGCTGGCGCGCGTTAATTCAGTTACGCCGCGCTCAATGCCTGATTCAAGTCTTCTTTCAAGTCATCGATGTGCTCAATACCGACGCATAAACGCACAGTCTGTTCGGTGACCCCTGATTTGACTAACTCTTCTGGTGACAGCTGGCGGTGAGTAGTTGATGCCGGATGCGTAGCTAGAGAGCGAACGTCTCCGATATTCACAAGGCGTGTGAATAAATTCAGTGCATCGAGGAATTTGGCGCCAGCTTCGCGACCACCTTTTAGTCCAAATGTGAGTAGTCCTGATGCTTTCCCTCCCATATATTTTTTGACTAGTGCGTGGTCGGGATGGTCGCTCAATCCTGCATAATTGACCCACTCTACTTTGTCATTTTTCTGAAGATGTTGTGCGACTGCCAGCGTGTTATCGCAGATTCTATCCATGCGTAGCGCAATTGTCTCGATACCTTGTAAGATCAGAAATGCATTGAACGGAGAAATAGCCGCGCCGGTATTGCGTAGCGGCACCACGCGTGCTCGACCGATAAAGGCTGCAGCTCCCAAAGCTTCTGTGTAGACCACGCCGTGGTAACTCACGTCAGGTTCATTCAATCGTTTAAAGCGAGTCTTATGTTCAGCCCATGGAAACTTACCTGAATCAATGATTGCGCCGCCCAAGCTATTACCATGACCACCTAGGTACTTGGTGAGTGACTGTATGACGATGTCTGCGCCATGTTCTATCGGGCGACAAAGGTATGGACTTGGCACGGTGTTATCGACAATCAACGGCACGCCATGTTTGTGTGCTACGGCTGCTATGGCTTCAATGTCGGTAACATTTCCTTGTGGATTCCCTAGCGATTCTACAAAGATAGCTTTAGTTTTGTCGTCTATGAGTGACTCGAAACTCGCAGGATCACGATAGTCGGCAAAACGAGTTTCAATCCCAAATTGAGGGAATGTATGCGCGAAAAGGTTATAGGTTCCGCCGTATAAGGCACTCGATGAGACTATGTTGTCGCCTGTTTCTGCAATGGTTTGGATGGCATAAGTGATTGCTGATGCACCTGAGGCCACCGCCAGCGCTGCAATGCCTCCCTCAAGGGCTGCGACTCGTTCTTCGAGAACCGATTGGGTGGGGTTCATTATCCGCTGTCTCTTATACACATCTGACGCTGCCGACG
>CAJXPC010000104.1 GCA_913057845.1 uncultured Pseudomonadota bacterium | reverse complement strand
AGTCCGAAATGGACTGTTTTTTCCTGGCTCAGTAAGCGTTCCACGGTATTTGCGCATTTCTTCAGCGTTGAGTGAATCGACGTAGGCAAACCCTGCTTTAATTAACGAGACAGCAAATTTGTACAGTTGGTCAAAGTAATCTGATGAAAAATATTCGTGGCTGCCCCAATCAAATCCAAGCCACTTCACAGAATCTCGAATTGAATCTACGTATTCACTCTCCTCGGTTGAGGGGTTTGTATCGTCGAACCTCAGATGACAAACACCGCCGTACTCTTTAGCAAGACCGAAGTTTAGGCAGATTGATTTCGCGTGCCCAATGTGTAAATAACCATTAGGCTCAGGGGGGAAGCGCGTTCGTATTTTTGCCGAATCTATATTGGCATTTTGTTGTTCAGATAAGGTCCCAGGCTTTCCACGCCAACGTCTTTCTTTAAACGCCTCAGCTTTGCAGTCGTTATCGATGATGGACTTAATGAAGTTGCTGCTGGAAGGTGGTGTTTTATCTTTCACTATTTTCTAAAAATGGTTTTGATTATGTGGATCGAATCAGTAACTTATCCCAGCGATGATCATACTTAAGCTGCAATAGTTTTCAGGACGTGAATTCTACCTTAGTTGCTTAAAACTCGGTTATCGGTCTACGCGCCTCATGTTGGAATGCTAGGGATAACTAGCATCAAGGTTGTCGTAGCTCTATGGAAAGATCCGATAGTTAGGATGGTATTGCTCTTTCAAAGTTTCTGAAGGCTTCGATCTCGGGTAATTGTTACGGTCATCCCATTGCGGAATTGGTTTGTTTTATTGTGGCCAAATGGCAATGCGCTCGCGTCATCTGTCAATCTTGGGGAGCAACTTGTAGACGTCTCTTAGCCCCAAACTGGGATATCTGGCAATATGTTCAGAAAATAGATCGATAATAAACTTCACATAAGTGCCAGTTGGAGTAGTTATGTAGCCAGAGTTGGTAATTTTGGTCAGAGCTACATTTTACGATGGGGCAGATGTTTGTAACCATGGATATTTAATGTTTGGAGCCCTATGAGTTTGTCTGCTGAGATTCTTTCTATTCTTTCATTGAAAGGCCACTCTTCTATAAAGTCACTAGCGCAAAAGCTCGAGGTTGACTTGGATACGCTTACGGTTGAAATTGATCGAATCAACGAGGGTTGGAGATTTATTGGGCGGTTCGACGATGATGTGGTTGGATTTAATGAGGTATCTGACTTGTTATGTGTCGATAAAGTTCGTACACGGCTTGGGACATTGTCCGATCGGTTTGTTCTTGACGTAGTTTCGGAGACGGGCTCTACTAATGATGATTTATTAAATATGATTCGATCCGGATCCGCACAAAACAGATTGATCAGAATTGCGGAAACTCAAACTGCAGGGCGTGGTACTAAGGGTAGATCGTGGCTGTCAATTCCCGGAGGATCTTTAACATTTTCAATCTTGCGCAGCATCCCCTCGGGCAATACGCAAAAGGGCATTTCGACTTTACCGTTGGTGGTTGGTTTATCAATCGTTCGTTCGCTAAACGCTGCTGCTAATATTGATTGCCGTCTAAAATGGCCAAATGATGTTTTGTCTCATGGTAAGAAGGTGGCGGGCGTATTAATAGAGTCCGTCTCGGTAGGCGGGCAGCATCATATCGCAATCGGTATTGGTATTAATATTCGTATCCCTAAAGTGCTGATGGACGAAATTGATCAACCCGTTACAGATTTATGTGGTTTGGGTTTGCGTATTGATCGGAATGTGCTTCTTGCGAATTTGATTTTGGATCTGGATGGGGTGTTAGAAAGTTATTTCATCGATGGTTTTGATTTGTTTCGTCGGGAGTGGTGTCAATTGCACGCATACCAGAATCAGACGGTATCGTTCGTTCTGCCAGATGGACAGCAACTTAATGGTGACATTTTGGATGTTGATAGTGACGGAGCTTTAATTTTGAGCGTTGCTGGAAAATCAAGACGTTTTATTTCTGGCGAAATTCGAATTAACGTATAGCCTGCATCGGTTATAGTCCATGAAGATTAAGTTGATTAGGATATAGAGCAGACAATGATTTTAGTTGTTGATATTGGTAACACGCAAGTAAAGTGGGCGACGACTTTGGGCGACGGATGGTTAGTTCAAGGTCAGTGCCCTCTCGAAGCGATAGATAAATTGTCCTTATATTGGTCAGACCTTTCTGTGCCAACCAAGGTCGTGATTTCGAACGTAGCAGGGTCTAGGGTGGCGTCGGTTGTGGAGTTGGCCATATCCCCCTGGAACATTCGGCCCTATTGGGTGGAAGCGAATACAGAGCAGTGTGGCGTTAAGAATTCTTACTTGATCCCGAACCATTTAGGGCCCGACCGATGGGCGGCAGTTATTGGCGCAAAGTCATTAAACCTAGGGAATGTTGTTGCCGTATGCGCAGGTACGGCGACGACGATACATGGTTTAACCAGCGAGGGCCTTTTTCTTGGGGGACTGATTATTCCTGGTTATGATTTGGTGCATCGATCTCTTAGTTCAAACACCGCTAAGTTATCCGAAGCTGAGGGAGAGCTCAGTATATTCCCTGTGTCCACTCGAGACGCAATCACTTCCGGTGCCATCCGGGCAACGTGTAAGACTGTAGAGTCCTTTTGTGATGATATGGAACTTGCGGGATACAGTGATGTGCAAATTGTATTGGCTGGCGGAGCCGCTTCTAAGTTGCGAGATGGATTTGTAAGACCATTTATAAATAGAGACGATTTGATATTTCTGGGACTCTTAAAAATAGCACTGAGCCTATAGGATGCTAATGATGACCTTCAATTGTTTAATGCCGGAAAAAACAGCTCAACATGGCTAGGAAGTTAGGCTATTTTTTGATTGCCCTTAATCTGTTGATGGCGGTTTATCTTTTCTATTGGAGACCTTTATCTGAAATTGACCCAATCCCAGAGCAAAGCGAAGTTCATCCTGAGCGCGTACAAATTATGAAGGGCTTTGAACACGACTCTAAAGAGGTGTTGAGTCCCGAAGAAAGTGATAGCTCGATTTGAAATTCCTGAATAGCTAATTAAAGAAGAATGTGGAGCGCCAGGTCGCAGGAGTGTTTTTTTGTATTCGGATATGCGCCCATTACCTTGAGGAAAGTTCTACCGAAGCAGCCAGCAACGTTTTTGTGTAATTGTGGGTCGGTCGCTCAAAGATAGTCTCGACTGAACCTTCCTCCACGATCTTACCTTCTTTCATGACCATGACTCGATGCGATAGTGCTTTGACGACGTTCAAGTCATGACTTATAAACAAATAAGAGATGGCATACTTCTTCTGTAACCCGCGGAGTAGTTCAATGATTTGCGCTTGTATCGATAGATCTAGTGCAGAAGTTGGTTCGTCTAGCACGATAAATTTTGGTTTGAGTGCGATCGCTCTGGCTATCGATATCCGTTGTCGCTGACCACCAGAAAACTCATGCGGGTACCTATGTCGCATTTCTGCTGACAACCCAACTTCTTCGAGCGCGTTTCCTATCATTCGGTCTAGTATTGCGGGAGTTTGTGCGATTCCATGTAGCACGAGTCCTTCCGAAATAATCTGACTGATCGTCATTCTAGGGCTGAGACTCCCAAAGGGATCTTGGAAGACTATTTGTACATTTTTACGGTATGGTTTTAGTGCTCGTTGAGTGAGTTGGTCAATTTTTTGATTCGCAATGTTAATGTCCCCACTGCTATCAATTAACCTCAAACAGGCCATTCCTAGAGAGCTTTTTCCTGATCCACTTTCTCCGACAAGCCCCAATGTCTCTCCTGCTTTAATCGAAAAGTTGATGTCGTCCACCGCCTTGATGTAACCAACAGATTTCCGGAAGATCCCGCGCTTGATTGGAAACCAAACGCGAAGATTGTCCACGCGGACGACTTCACATGCGGAGGGAGAGATAGGTTCAGGATGGCCGGATGGTTTTGAGTTGATTAGCATCCTGGTGTAATCATGCTGGGGGTTCGAAAACGTAGCCTCAACGGTTCCAGACTCTACGATTCCCCCCTGTTTCATGACATACACGCGGCTCGCCATTTTGGAGACTACCCTCAAGTCATGGGTAATCAGAAGTATTGCCATGCCGAGTTTTTGTTGTAATGATTGCAATAGTTCGAGCAGTTGCGCTTGCACCGTTACATCAACGGCAGTAGTGGGTTCATCCGCGATTAAAAGATCTGGCTTGTTTGCCAGCGCCATTGCAATCATTACGCGTTGCCTTTGTCCTCCTGACAATTGGTGCGGGTAGGACTCGAGTCTTTCGCTTGGGTTGGGTATTTTGACCAACTCGAGCAGCTCAATTACCCTCGCCTTGGCCTGACGTTTGTTTAGCTTTTCATGAAGGAATAAAACCTCACCAATTTGTTTCTCTACGGTGTGCAAGGGGTTTAGAGAGGTCATCGGCTCTTGAAATATCATTGATATTCTATTGCCTCTAATGGATCTGAGCGTCCTCTCGGAGGCCTGGACGAGTTCAAGGTTGTCGAATCGAATTGAACTGTTTTCCGAATGTTGTGCGATGGGATAGGGAAGCAGCTGAAGTGCCGACAGCGCGGTGACTGACTTCCCAGATCCGCTCTCTCCAATGAGCGCGACCGTCTCTCCTGGATAGACATCTAGTGAAACATCCTTTGCTGCGATAGTGAGCGTCTCTCCTTGTTGAAAGGAGACGTCGAGATTGCTTATGCTGAGCAAGGGTGATGTCATGATTAAGGGGATTTATTTTTTCGGGGTTATCTGTTGGTAAATAGTTTTCGGGGATCAAATGCATCTCGTACAGCCTCGCCGATAAATATCAGAAGGCTTAGCATGATGGCGATTGCAAAGAATCCAGTTAAAGCGAGCCACGGGGCTTGGAAGTTTGCTTTGCCCTGGGCCAAAAGCTCACCTAGAGAGGCTGAACCCGCAGGCAATCCTATCCCCAGAAAATCTAACGAGGTTAAGACGGTGACTGACCCAGCCAAAGTAAATGGCATGAATGCCATCGTTGCCACTAATGCATTGGGTAGGACATGACGGAGCATGATTTTAAAATCACCTAGGCCTAGTGCTCTGGCAGCTCTGACGTAATCGAAATTTCTAGCTCTTAAAAATTCTGCCCGCACTACGCCAACGAATCCCATCCAGCTGAATAGAAGAAGCAGCCCGAGCAGCCACCAAAAATTAGGCTCAATGATGCTGGACAGGATGATCAATAAGTATAGCGTTGGCATCCCTGACCAGATTTCCATGAAGCGCTGTCCAATAAGATCGACCCATCCCCCAAAATAACCTTGAAGTGCGCCCGCGAAGACCCCAATAACGGCGCTGATGATCGTTAATGTAAAACCGAAAATAACGGATATCCGGAAGCCATAAATGACCCGAGCAAGTACGTCTCTGGCTTGGTCATCGGTCCCAAGAATGTGTATCGAATCAGGGGCTGAAGGCGCAGGCATGGTCAGATCCCAAGATACGGTCTGATGGTCAAATGGAATTATGGGTTTAATAATCCACCCGTCAGTTTTTATCTTTTGAATGATATATGGGTCTGTGTAATCGGCCTCTGTTTCAAATGTCCCTCCAAATTCGGTTTCCTTATATTTTTTGAATAAAGGAAAAAAGACCTCTCCTTGATACGACACTACAATTGGCTTGTCGTTAGCAATGAACTCCGCTGGGAGCGTTAATATGAGGAGCGATAGAAAGATCCAAAATGACACATAGCCGCGCCTACTTTTTCGAAAGTTTTGAAGTCGTCGTAACGTTATGGGGTTTGTTATAGTCATGTCTTCTGTGTTTTCGAGTCGCTAGGACTGACCTTCGAAGTCTATTCTAGGGTCAATGACCATATACATAACATCCCCAATCAGATTCATGACCAGGCCGAGTAAGGAGAAAAAGAATAATGCTCCAAACATTAATGGGTAGTCTCGACTAAACGCAGCTTCAAATCCCAGCAACCCTAAGCCATCAAGGGAGAATATTATTTCTATAAGTAGTGATCCCGTAAACAGAATGCTGACTAATGCGGATGGAAATCCGGCAATCACGATCAACATAGCATTTCTGAAAACATGACCGTACAGCACACGTTTTTCTGTTAAGCCCTTTGCGCGTGCGGTCAAGACGTATTGTTGATGAATTTGATCTATAAATGAATTTTTAGTGAGCATTGTGAGCCCCGCAAATCCACCAATGACCATGGAAATAATGGGGAGTGCTAGATGCCAGAAATAATCTTTCATGCAGCTGAGGTTGGCTGCACATTCAAAAGCCCCCAATGCTAAAAATTCCTCGGATTGAAGGCCTCTTAAAGGAAACCAGTCTAGATAGCTACCGCCGGCAAAAATAACCATCATGAATACCGCGAACAAGAAGCCTGGGATCGCTGTTCCGATAATAATCGCAAAGCTCGTAATCGTGTCGAATTGACTCCCGTCCGCCACTGCTTTTCGAATCCCAAGCGGAATTGAGATAATGTAAACGATGAGTGTTGTCCAAAGTCCTAATGAAATT
>CAJXPC010000103.1 GCA_913057845.1 uncultured Pseudomonadota bacterium | reverse complement strand
GGGCTCGGAGATGTGTATAAGAGACAGCACTCACCCAACTAGGACAACGGACAATTATGGTCCAAAAATTTATTCCTGAAATCAGCGATGGGGACAAAAGAGTGTTGCTCATCGACGGAGAGCCCGTACCGTACTCTCTCGCGCGAATACCTCAAGGGGCAGATCACCGCGGGAATTTAGCAGCAGGTGGGCGCGGCGTAGCGATGCCACTCACAGACCGAGAAAAAGAAATAGCAACGGCACTGGGTCACGAATTGTCAGCGCGAGGATTGCTGTTGGTTGGGCTCGATATTATTGGTGGTTATCTCACCGAGATCAATGTCACTAGCCCGACCTGCATGCGTGAAATACAAGATCAGACAGGTTGTGATGTTCCAGGTATATTCATCGATGCGTTAGAAAAACATATTTCGTAAAAAGTATAGATAGAAAGATCAAAAGTATGGTTGGCATTTTATTAATCACACATGGATCTCTTGGCCGAAGTCTTATCGACTGCGCCAAACACGTCATAGGAGACTCATTTAAAAATGTAGCCGCAATTGGCATTGATGGGAACGGCTCGATGGAAAGCATGTCGAACAGAGCGATTAAAGCAATATCAAAAGTGGACGACGGCTCAGGGGTTCTGGTACTCACCGACATGTACGGCGGAAGCCCAAGCAATATAACGAAAAAACTACTCCAAACAAACAATATTTACGGCATCTCAGGCGTTAATCTTCCAATGTTGATTCGTGTTTTGACCTATCGTGAAAAAGATTTGAAAACCCTCGTTAAAAAAGCCCTCTCTGGTGGTAGTGAGGGAGTCATGCAGATACCGTTGAAATAATAGAGGCCCCCATATGCTTAGTGAAAAAATAGAGATTCTTAATCGGTTAGGGCTGCATGCTAGGGCGTCGGCAAAGTTGACACAGCTCGCCGGCCAATATCAATCAGAAATTTGGCTCAGTCGCGATGGTAAACGTGTCAACGCAAAAAGCATTATGGGCGTAATGATGCTGGCGGCAGCAAAAGGCGTCCTCCTCGATGTGGAGGTCGACGGCTCAGACGAAGAAGAAGCCATGACGGCAATCAAAAATCTAGTCTTAGATTTTTTCGGTGAGGGGCAGTAAATTGAAAAAAGACATCATACGGATTCAGCCCTCAGACAAAAAGTATAGGTGTGATAGGTGAGTTTTACGATGCATGGCACTGGGGTGTCGGGCGGCATCGCAATCGGACGTGCGCAACTTGCATCTCATGCGCTTTTAGAGGTCGCTCATTACAGTATTCCAGCAAACAAAATAAGAAATGAAAAATCTCGATTCGATCGAGCCATTAAAAGTGTTAGTAAAGAACTAAAAAATCTAAAAAAACAAATAACCTCTGATATCCCAGAAGCCGAGTTTGAGGTTTTTGTTAATTTGCACAGAATGATCCTTGAGGACTCAACCGTCTCAGAGGCACCAAAAAATATCATTGAGTCGATGGGCTGTAATGCGGAATGGGCCCTCAAAGTACAACTCGACCATTTGCTTGAACAATTCTCCAAAATTGAGAACACTTATCTGCGCCAAAGGGAAGCAGATGTGCGTCAAGTTGCAGAAAGAATACTTAAGGCTTTGCTTGGACGGCCTGGAGACAGCCCAACAAAAAACATTGAAGAAAACACCATAATTGTTGCCCACGATTTATCCCCCACTGACGTCGTGCTTTTCAAGCAACACAAATTTGCAGGCTTCATTACTGACTTAGGTGGTGCCACATCGCACACGACAATTGTCGCCCGAAGTCTCAACATTCCATCTGTGGTCGCCCTGCATCAAGCCAGAACTCTAATTCGAGAAAATGAAATAATAATCGTAGATGGGACGGCCGGACTTATCATCGTTGACCCCGACGAGGTGATACTGAGCGAATATGAAGTTCTCCAAAAACAATGGTTACTAGGGCAGCAAAAACTTAAACGACTACGACGTAACCGGGCAACCACAATTGATGGTGCTGACATTGAGCTAAATGCAAATATAGAGCTACCTGAAGATGTCGCATCTGCGAAAGAAAATGGCGCGACTGGTGTCGGCTTATTCAGAACAGAATTCTTGTTCTTAAACCGTGGCGACCTCCCATCAGAAGACGAGCAATTTGAGGCTTACAGACAGGTTGTTCGCAACATGAAAAGTTCTTGCATAACGATTAGAACATTTGACTTAGGCGCCGACAAACAACCCGAAGGGTATACGCGGGTCGCGCCCAATCCGGCACTGGGGCAACGCGCCATTAGACTCTGCCTCGCGGAGCCTCAGTTATTTCACCAGCAACTAAGGGCCATACTCAGAGCATCTAACTACGGGAAAATTAGAATCTTAATTCCAATGCTCTCGAACGTTCACGAAATCGACCAAGCATTGCATCTAATTGCAGAAGCAAAGGAATCTCTCGACATTGGAGGCATCGCATATGACCGAAAAATAGAGATCGGAGGAATGATTGAGGTACCAGCCGCGGCACTGTCAATAAAGGCCTTTCTTAAAAAACTTGATTTCATATCGATTGGCACTAACGACTTAATTCAATATACATTAGCCATAGACCGCACTGATGACGCCGTAGCTCACCTCTATGACCCCATGCATCCAGCAATACTTCATCTACTATCACACATCATTTCAGCCGCAAATCGAGCGAATAAATCAGTGGCCGTTTGTGGGGAGATCGCTGGAGACCCGTTGATCACACGCTTGCTATTAGGGATGGGTTTACGCACATTCTCAATGCATCCGGCTCATCTTTTGACGGTCAAACAAAAAATACTTACCTCAGATTTGAGAGAAGCAACCGCCATCACAAAAAAAATTCTACGGGCTCAACATCCCGACCGGATTGAGTATCTAGTTCGTAAACTTAACGCAAAATTTTAATCAGCCCTATGCAAGTTGACTCAACTGACTTACGCAATCATCTCAAGAGGGGCTTAAACACGCTATATATTGTGCATGGCGATGAGATGCTGCTTAATCTAGAAGCGGCTGATTCAATCCGAAGCGCAGCAAAATCCAACGGTTTTGAGGATCGTACCGTTCTCATAGCTGAAAATAGATTTGATTGGTCTAAATTAAAAGAACAGTCTCAATCTGTCTCATTATTCTCTTCAAATAAAATTATCGATTTACGCATCCCATCAGGCAAACCGGGGAAATTAGGTAGCGACGCACTTCAATCCTTCGCGCAACGCCTGCCTGAAAACACAGTCACGCTGATCACTCTACCAGCACTTGATCGGAGTGGTCGCTCATCCAAATGGTTCTCCGAATTGGGGAAGGTCGGAATCTCAGTTGAGGTTAAAAAAGTCTATAGAGAACAGCTCCCTCGCTGGATCACGCATCGACTAAAGCTTCAAAATCAAACACTAGAGCAGAGCGCCCTACAACTGATAGCGGAACGCGTTGAAGGAAATCTTATCGCGGCTCATCAGGAAATACTCAAATTGGGATTGTTGCTGCCTGAAGGCCACCTTTCGGAAGAAGACGTCAGGAATGCCGTTGTAGACGTGGCTCGATTTGATCCGTTCGACCTAGGTCCCGCCATCCTGAATGGGGATAAAACACTTTTAATAAGAATCCTACGCGGCCTAGAAAAAGAAGGTTTAGCTCCTCCACTCGTCTTATGGATCATCGCAGAAGAAGCAAAAATTTTACTTCGCGTCAAGCGGGCATTGGGAGAGGGGCTCAACATGCGCTCAGCATGCGCCGATGCCGGAGCTTGGGGGCTGAGGCAAAAACTTATTCCAAACATAGTCCATAAACTCACACACGAGATGCTTCGAAATGCGGTCATTAAAGCGTCAGAGATAGATAAACAGATAAAAGGGTTGCAGCCTGGTAATTCATGGGCCAGTTTTTTAGCGCTCGGGCTTTCAATAATACCGTCTAGGACTTAATGGGAAGTTCCATTTGCCTGTAAAATGGCCAGGTAAAACTAAATAGTTAGTTATGAACTCAAGCTACCACATGATCACCTTAGGCGAAACGGCTCGAAAAGCGAGCCGAGTTATTGCCGCAGCAGACACGCAGACCAAAGACGCTGCGCTCATCGCTATTGCAGGCGAGCTTATCGCAAAGCAATCAGATATTCTCGCAGCAAACCAAATAGATGTTCAGGAAGCAATCCAAAATGGCCTCACCGATGCCTTGATTGATCGGCTAACCCTATCGAGCGAAACCATAGCGAATATGGCCGATGGCCTCATTCAGATCTCCAAGCTACCTGACCCCATTGGTGAGATTAGCAACCTCCAACCAAGACCCTCAGGAATAAAAGTGGGGAAAATGCGAGTACCTATTGGAGTCGTTGGCATTATTTACGAATCGAGACCCAACGTTACAGCTGATGCGGCAGGACTATGCTTGAAATCTGGAAATGCGGTCATCCTTAGAGGCGGCTCCGAATCGATTAACTCCAATCAAGCGATTGGAAAATGCCTATCGGCAGGATTAAAGGCGTCCGGCCTTCCACAAGGCATAGTTCAAGTTATAGAAACAACCGATCGGGATGTTGTGGGTCAACTCATCACCATGAAGGAATACATAGACGTCATAATCCCCAGAGGAGGCAAGGGGCTCATTGAACGCATTACCCAAGAAGCTCAGGTGCCAGTCATTAAACATCTTGATGGGGTCTGTCACGTCTATGTCGACAAGGACGCCGACCTAGAAAAAGCGCTAGAAATTGCGGATAACGCTAAAACACAGCGTTATGGGACTTGTAATACGATGGAGACCTTATTAGTTCACGAGAGCGTAGCGGAAAAATTTCTCCCACGAATCGGGGACATACTATTCGAAAAAGGTGTAGAAATTCGAGGTGATAAAATAAGTCAGCGCTTGATGCCCAATGCCATAGCCGCTACCGATGCAGATTGGTATGAAGAGTACTTGGGCCCCATTTTAGCTGTGAGAGTTGTCGACAACCTCGAACAAGCGATCGAACACATACGCACCTACGGATCTCAACATACAGATTCCATCGTCACAGAAAATGAATCAAACGCAATGCGCTTCATTCGCGAAGTTGATTCAAGCTCAGTGATGATCAATACATCGACACGTTTTGCCGATGGTTTTGAATACGGCCTCGGCGCTGAAATTGGCATCTCGACAAATAAATTACACGCTCGCGGACCCGTTGGGCTAGAGGGACTAACCAACTTGAAGTGGGTTGTTTTTGGTAACGGAGAAATACGCACCTAACAACGTATCCCATTCGCTTATTCCTTAACTTAAACATAAAAAGCAGTAAAGACTATGGCAAAAATTAAAGTTAATGTCCCCGATGTTGGAGATTTCAAAAACATTCCCGTCATTGAGGTGCTCGTAAAGCCAGGGGATCACGTTCAAGAAGAAGACTCACTGATTACCCTTGAAACGGACAAGGCAACCATGGATGTCCCCTCTCCCATGAGCGGCACTGTTGAGGAGGTACACGTCCAAGTTAACGACAAAGTATCTGAAGGGCAGCTGATCGTTAGCATCAACCCGGGCGCAAAGGAGCAAGATGCTCCATCAGCAATAACTAGTGATCAACCAGCCACCACCCACAATACATCCACCAATTCGTCAGCAATAACCCCAACAGCGGATCTAACTACTCAAAGTGATTTACATGCCGAGATCGTCGTACTCGGATCAGGACCAGGTGGGTATACGGCCGCCTTTAGAGCGGCAGACCTGGGTAAAAAAGTCATCTTAATCGAACAACACAAAACATTAGGTGGCGTATGTCTCAATGTGGGATGCATTCCGTCTAAAGCATTACTACACGCAGCAAAAGTAATTTCAGAGTCCAAAGAAATAGGTGAATTCGGCATTTCATTTGGCAAACCAAAAGTCGACCTGGACAAGCTTAGGGGCTGGAAGAATGGCGTCGTCAGCAAACTGACTAAGGGCCTAACTGGACTTTCCAAACAACGCAAGGTTGAAATTGTCGAAGGCCACGGTCAATTCTCAGGCCCAAACATGATTGACGTCCAAACCACTAATGGGCTCAAGCGAATTAGCTTCGATGCCGCAATCATCGCAGCAGGCTCACACGTCACAAAAATTCCAGGAATTCCGTACGATGATCCTCGAGTCATGGACTCCACAGACGCGCTCACTCTCCAGAGCATACCGAAATCCATGCTCGTCATTGGGGGAGGAATTATTGGGCTGGAAATGGCGACCGTATACCAAGCTCTTGGAACAAAAATCACAGTGGTTGAACTCGCCGACAGCTTAATCCCAGGAGCTGATAAAGATATTGTCCGCCCACTTCATAAAAGACTACTAACTCAATACGAGGGGATACACCTTAAAACCAAAGTAACCGCACTAACTGCCGAAAAAAACGGATTAAAAGCGCAATTTGAAGGTGATAATGTGCCAACAACAAACTCGTTTGAAAAAGTATTGGTCGCTGTTGGAAGAAAACCAAACGGAAAGGCCATCGGAGCCCAGTTAGCCGGAATCCACGTTGAGGACTCCTGTCTCTTATACACATCTGACGCTGC
>CAJXPC010000102.1 GCA_913057845.1 uncultured Pseudomonadota bacterium | reverse complement strand
TTCGTCGGCAGCGTCAGATGTGTATAAGAGACAGAATCTCACCTGAGGCAAAACCTACCACTAAAAACCGACCGCCCCAACTCATATCTCGGAGCGCTTTCTCAGAAAATGAACCACCCACCGGATCGTAAACCACATCAACACCACGACCTTGTGTGATTTCTTTAACAGACTGCCGCAAATCATTTTCCGAATAATTAATTAAATGGTCAGCGCCGTTTTGCTTGCATACAGATAATTTTTCAGCATTTGATGCCGCCGCAATAACCGTCGCACCTAGGGCTTTTCCTAATTGAATCGCCGCTATACCAACACCTCCAGAGGCACCAAGAACCAGTAGGGTTTCACCGGCACGCAATAGAGCACGATCCTTTAACGCGTGATAACTTGTTCCATACGTCAAAATAAATGCAGAAGCTCTTTCAAAATCCATCTTGTCAGAAATCATAACGGTTCTGCTTTGGTCAACAACCAACTCCTCAGCAAACCCCCCCCATGTTGAAAAGGCAATGACTCGATCTCCAACCTTCAGGCTGTGCACGTCAGGACCCAATTTCTTGACCACTCCAGCAACCTCTCCACCTGGGGAGAATGGAAGATCCGGCTTAAATTGATATTTACCTTGGATGATGAGGGTATCTGGAAAATTTACCCCGCAAGCCTGAACTGATATCAAAACCTGGCCTGTATCTGGCACCAAGCCTGGCACTTCCTCAAGCACCAAACCATCAGGCATTCCTAGTTCTTTGCACAGTACAGCTCGCATACTTAGGTCCTTTATTTGTGTAGATTAAGCGTTTTTAAGGAAGATCTAATACCTTCGATGAAATATCTAACCGACTAAACGAAGCTTCACTCCCCCGACGGAAGACTCAAAACGTTGCTCGATATAGCCCTTCACGGCCTGCGCACACTGGCCGCATTCCTTAGAACATCCGGTTTGGTCCGAAATGTCTTTGAATGTCCTGCACCCTTGGTCAATCGCGTAATCAACCTCAGATTCCCGGACGGCTCGACACACACACAAGTACATGTATCCACTTCCCCAATCATCATATTAATGAGAATGATTATCGTTTAGAGTTGTGCCAAATGCAAGCAGCAACCAAGATCGGAGGTAATCCTCTAGATCAGAATTTAGGATGTGGGTTTTCTTAGGATAGTCTCAACCTGCCTCCAACCCGCCTCTGCCATGGGGCGAGCTCGTTTACCTTGATCCACCGCATTCGCACTAGATGCAGTCCCATCCTTAACTCGGCCCATAATTCCTTGAAGAATACCAGCGAGTCGAAACATGTTGTACGCAATATAGAAATCCCAATTTTCAATTGAGGCCCTTCCGGTACGCTGACAATAACGCTCAACATACTCTTCCTCATGCGGAATCCCGGTTTGCTTATGGTCTACACCAGCGATACCCCGAAACTCACCTGGAGTCAGCCGCCAGTACATGCAGTGATAAGCGAGATCAGCCACAGGATGACCCAACGTAGATAGCTCCCAGTCCAGTACTGCTAAAACCTTGGGCTCAGTAGGATGAAAAATCACATTATCCAATCGATAGTCCCCATGAGTGATAGAGACTTCCTCACTCTGAGGTACGTTATGAGGTAGCCACTGAATGAGGTTCTCCATCGCTTCAATCTTTTCTGTTTCTGAAGCTCGATATTGTTTAATCCATCGACTGATTTGTCGCTCAACAAAATTACCTGGCCGGCCAAAAGACTCGAGACCAACTGAAGCATGATCAACGGTATGTAGCGCCGCGATCACACGATTCAATTCATCGTAAATACTCGACCGTTCATCTCGATCAAAATTTGGTAGGAGACCATCCCAAAGAACGCGACCTTGCACAAAGTCCATCACATAAAAGGCAGTCCCAATCACTGTATCGTCCTCGCACAGGCAAAACGTTTTTGCGACAGGCACATCAGTGGTATAAAGTGCGCTCATGACACGGTGCTCTCGATCAACAGCATGCGCTGACGGCAATAATTTTCCAGGAGGCTTTCGACGCAACACATACTCACCGCTCGAGGCCTTAAGTAGGAAAGTTGGATTAGATTGCCCACCACTAAATTGCTCAAGCTCAATGGGTCCTTGAAATCCATCGATGTGCGCGCTTAAATATTCTCCTAAACGACTTAAATTAAATTGTTGCTTTGGGTCAACCGCCCGAGTACCGATAAATTGTTCGTGCATTTTTAAATATCTCCTTCCAATTTATTATCTCATGGTCATGGCATACTGAACTCATGAAACACAAAATTTTGGATTAAAAGATGAGAAACCTTAAAAACAAAGTGGCGGTCATTACTGGAGGGGCCAGCGGCCTAGGGCTTGCCATGGCTAAACGCTTTGGACGAGAAGGCATGAGAATCGTCCTCGCAGACATTGAACTAGAACGACTAAATGCAGCCGTCGCAGACCTTGAAAATTTAGGTGTGGCAGCAATAGGCGTGTCATGCGACGTATCACGCGCCGAAGACGTAGAAAATCTTGCACATCGGACTCTGGAGCACTTTGGGTCTGTAAACGTCGTGTGTAATAACGCAGGGGTCGCTCCTAGCGGGCTCATCTGGGAGCATTCAACAAAGGATTGGGAATGGGCCTTTGGCCCCAACGTTTGGGGCGTCATCCACGGCATCCGTGTATTCACTCCCATTTTGCTCAATCAAAAAGAAGAGGGGCACATTGTCAATACGGCTTCAGTCGCGGGATTGATGTCATTTAACGGCATGGGGCTCTATTGCACGACAAAGCACGCGGTCGTCACAATGACCGAATGCCTGCATCACGACTTAACGAGTGTGGCAGAGCACGTAAATTGTTCCGTTCTATGCCCTGCCTACGTTCCTACAGGCATCGCCGATTCGGAACGAAATCGACCAGAGCACCTCCAGGACAAACGCACAAAATCCGCGAGTGAAATGGAAATGGAAAAAAATCTTAAAAAAGCCGTTGAGTCTGGGAAAATCACAGCCGAGCAAGTCGCAGATCATGTTCTCACTGCAATTCAAGAGAAGCACTTTTACATACTCACACACTCCAAAATAAAGCCTGCGATTGAAATACGCTTCCAAGACATTTTGCTGGAGCGCTCTCCTGTAGACACGTCAAAACACTAAATACTTAATTTACGAATGCGTGGCATGAATAACGGCTGAGCGTTAGAATGCCCATGCAAATACGAATATTAAATACATTGATCGAGCACGCACACCAAACCTGTGGAACAGATAAACAACGAAGTCGAAACGGAGGCAAAGAGACGTAGAACCTTTGCAATCATTTCTCACCCTGATGCTGGAAAAACAACGCTAACGGAAAAGTTACTGCTCTTTGGCGGTGCGATACAAGCTGCCGGAACCGTTAAAGCAAGAAAGTCCAGTAAATATGCAACCTCGGACTGGATGGCGATCGAAAAAGAACGCGGCATTTCAGTCGCGAGCTCAGTCATGCAGTTTGAATACCGCGATTGCGTCATTAATTTACTGGATACCCCTGGCCATAGAGATTTTTCAGAGGATACCTATCGAGTGCTAACCGCCGTTGATGCGGCATTGATGGTTATCGACTGCACGAAGGGCGTCGAATCACAAACGATAAAACTTTTGGAAGTTTGCCGTCAAAGAAACACCCCCATCATCACCTTTGTGAATAAACTCGATCGCGAGGGTCGTCATCCCCTAGAAATCATCGATGAGATCGAAGCCGTGCTTAATATTCATTGCGCACCCATCACCTGGCCGATCGGTATGGGAAAAAGACTGGCTGGAATTTATGATTTAGCTAGAGGAGAAACGTTACTCTTCGATCCCACCAACCCAGATCAAAGAAGCGTTACAGCCATCAAAGGGTTGGACAAAAGCATGGTGGACGAACGGTTCGCGGGTGAAGTCAGTGACACGCAAGATGAGATCAGCCTCTTGAAAGAAGATGGCAGACACTTTGACAGAGACTATTTTCTGGAAGGTGAGCTCACTCCAGTATTTTTCGGTTCCGCCATGAATAATTTTGGCGTCATTAAAGCCCTTGAGGCCTTAGTTGATGACGCGCCCTCTCCCCGCGCACGCCCGGCCATTGAGCGCTCTGTTGCACCTGAGGAAAGTAATTTTTCAGCCTTTGTATTTAAGATACAAGCCAACATGGATCCACAACATCGCGACCGAATCGCATTTCTTCGCGTTTGCTCTGGTCGTTTTTCAAGGGGCATGAAATTACTGCATGTCAGAAGCGGTAAAGAAATCAGAGCTGGACAAGTTGTAAGCTTCTTATCTCAAAGACGTGAAACTGTTGAGGATGCTTGGCCTGGTGACATCATCGGCCTTCTCAATCACGGAAGCATTGATATTGGAGACACCTTCACCGTAGGAGAGTCATTATCTTTTACAGGGATTCCATACTTCGCCCCTGAATTATTTCAAGGCGTGACACTCAGGGACCCTCTCAAAGGCAAGCAACTTCAAAAAGGGCTACAACAGCTTGGCGAAGAGGGTGCCATACAGGTTTTTAAGCCCATTATCGGCAATGAGATGATCCTGGGGGCGGTCGGATTGCTACAGTTTGAAGTCGTCGCGCACCGCCTCAAAGCTGAATACGGCGTTGACGCAAGTACTCGGTCCCTTAGTTTTTATGGGGCGCGCTGGATCACGTCATCCAATAAAAAGAAACTGCTCGAATTTGAAAGACAGCTGGCTGGAAACTTAGCCCACGATGCCTCTGGCAGCTTAGCGTTTTTAGCGACATCTAAACCCAACCTAGATTTAACCATGGAACGTTGGCCTGACATTGAGTTCCATAACGTACGCGAACATGCCCAAAAATTTACGACATAGCAAATACGGTGAATCGAATTATTTTGCTACCGCTTATTCTTACGGATAAAGGCATCCAACCGAGCGACACCCTCGATAATATTCTCATTTGAAGCCGCATAGCTGAATCTGATGTGCTGTCCATCGTCGGGCACCCGTCGACCAAAATGAATGTCTGCCAACACGGCAACCCCTGCTTCATGCAGCAATCGCTGTCTGAACTCTTCTGAGTCTTTAACACCTACCATGTCACACGCCTCAGTCACATTGGGCCACACATAGAACGCACCGCCTGGATTCAAACAGGTAATACCCGGAACCTCATTCAAAAGACCAACGATCAAATCACGGCGTTCGAGAAACTTTGAGCGCATCATGTCCGCACCAGACTGATCACCATTAAGCGCTTCAACACCAGCCCACTGAGTGATGTGTGACGCGCATGACTCAGTATTCGTAACCCATTTTGTAAAGATTGGCGCAAGCGCTTTGTTCGCTGCGAACCCAAGCCTCCATCCGGTCATTGCCCAAGTTTTAGAGCAACCATCAACAACAATAGTGCGGTCTGTCATACTTGGAAAACTCGCGATTGAAGTAAATGACTCTTCAAAACATAATTGCGAATAAATCTCGTCCGAAAAGACCCAGACGTTCGGATATTTATC
Organism: uncultured Pseudomonadota bacterium; assembly: GCA_913057845.1. GTDB lineage: Bacteria > Pseudomonadota > Gammaproteobacteria > Burkholderiales > Eutrophovitaceae > Eutrophovita. Next base: position 1,066 of record CAJXPC010000102.1, on the reverse strand, counting down.
AAGAATCTCAACAACAACCTCTAATTCAGCTTTAGAAACAATACCCCCAGTTGGGTTTTGAGGAGAGTTAAGGATAAGCAAACGGGTCTTATCGTTCATTCTCGCGTCCAACTCTGCCGGGTCAAAATTAAAACCTCTTGATTCCCGCAAGTGAAGTGGGACAGGTATCGCCCCATTGGCTTTTATTTGAGAGTCGTAAATCGGAAAACCAGGATTGGGATAAATGACCTCATGCTCCTGGCCATGATCGGTAGTTGCGAGTATTGAATACATAATAAAAGGTTTAGCACCAGCAGCAACCACAACATCGTCAGCGTCATAATTCAGCCCACGCGTTCTATTGAGATATTGTGCAGCCGCCTGCCTTAACTCCGGAATGCCTGCAGATGGCGTGTAGCCATGCTTGCCATCTTGAATGGCTTTGATGCCTGCATCCTGAATATTCTGGGGCGTCGGAAAATCAGGCATCCCGATACAAAAAGACAGAATGTCCTTACCCTGCCTTTGGAGGTCCCCCACCTCAGCCAAAACAACAAACGCATTCTCTGTGCCCAATTGACTAGAACGTTGTGAGATTACTGGCATTATATTTTCCTAAAGAAGTTAAGCGTATCTAGAGTCTAGACGTTCATTAATTGATCAAAAACACCTAGGACTAAATCATAAAGACAGAAAACAAAAGGAAAGCAGTCTACAATAAATTGATGGATCTTGATCGATTTCGTGACAAAATTCGAGGTTTAAACTTGAATAGCGACCGTTTATCTATCATCATACGTCTTAACGTAAAGATCAGAGCGTATCCTGCGTGAACTGAAAATTTAGTCAAATTAAAACAATTAAGGGATTTGGATATGGCAAAAACGCTACCCAACAGTAAAATTGAACACATCGAGGAGAAGCCAAGCGTTACCCGTCGTGGACTTTTAAAAACGGGGCTTGGTGCAGCACTAATCGGCGCGCCATTTATTCGAAACGCGCAGGCGGCAAAAACAACAACGTGGAAGGTACAAACCCTGTCTCTTATACACATCTGACGCTGCCGACGAATAGAGAGGTGTAGATC
>CAJXPC010000101.1 GCA_913057845.1 uncultured Pseudomonadota bacterium | reverse complement strand
GAGATGTAGAGAGGTCTCGTGGGCTCGGAGATGTGTATAAGAGACAGCTTGTGAGCAATGTTTTCTTCTTTAATAGGTAAAACCCCTACCTCAGATGCGAGTATGACTAAGTCATCTTTCGTGACAACATAACGTGCGGGCCTCAAGCCATTCCGGTCCAGCGTGGCCCCTATCTGAACACCATCAGTAAAAGCTACCGCTGCAGGACCATCCCAAGGCTCCATAACCGGAGCATGGTACTCAAAGAAATCTTTACGCTTCTGGCTCATTAGCGCGTTACCAGACCACGCCTCTGGGATCAACAACATCATGGCCTGCGCTGGGGTATAGCCACTCAAAACAAGCAACTCTAGTGCATTATCAAAGCTAGCCGAATCAGACTGTCCTTCATCAATCAAGGGCCACAATTTGGCGAGATCCTCTCCCATGACGGGCGAGGTTAAGGCTTGCTGTCGCGCCTTCATCCAATTGACATTTCCACGCAACGTGTTGAACTCGCCATTATGTCCGATCATCCTGAACGGATGCGCAAGCTCCCAGCTTGGGAACGTGTTTGTGGAGAAGCGTTGATGCACTAAGGCTAAAGCGGATGTGAATGTTGGGTTTAAAAGATCTAAATAATAATCGCCAACTTGGCTAGCAAGCAGCATCCCCTTGTAAATGATTGTTCTAGCAGACATTGATGGAAGATAAAAGCCTCCAGCTCCTACCTCGAGCGATGCTGTAACTCCATGCTCAACTTGCTTGCGAATAACAAAAAGCTTCCGTTCAAAATCCTGAACACTGTTGCAATTGCCACCGCGACCAACAAAAATTTGACGAACGACTGGCTCAACATCTCGCGCAGTTTGACTGAGCCCCGAATTATCAACGGGAACATCTCGCCAGCCGAGAACCTCTTGGCCCTCAGCCTGAGCACACTCCTCTAGAAGGCGCTGTATCTTTGATCGGGCTGACTCATCCTGTGGCAGAAACACCATACCTACCCCGTAGGCTCCGATGTGGGGCAATTCGAATCCTAAGTCTTCAAGGCCACGAAAAAACTCATCGGGAATTTGAACCAAGATGCCCGCCCCATCACCCAACAACGGATCAAAACCGGTTGCGCCACGATGGGTCAGATTATCTAAAACCTCCAGCCCTTGTCGAACAATGCTGTGACTTCTGTCCCCCTTGATGTGGACTACAAAGCCAACCCCGCACGCATCATGCTCGTTGGCGGGGTTATAAAGCCCTTGGGCAACAGGTTTTACAAACTTAGTCACAATCTTGCCTCTCTAAATCTTAAATTATTCCAGTAAAACTTTGGGCGTATTCAATAAATATCCCCAAAGACACCAAATCCGGCTTGGCACCGGATTTGGATAAAACAGCTCATGTTACCGTGATACGAGGTATTTGATCAATATAAGGTAATTTTGACTAGAAAGGATCCACGAGAAATAACTGTCGATATTCCTTCATCGCATATCGATCCGTCATACCGGCGATGTAGTCGGCAATGGCTCGCGGGGCATCCTTTTTCGCCTGAATTTGATAACGAGGGGGCAGAAGCCCAACATTCTCGTTTAAAGCCTTGAATAAACCCTGAACCACCCGCTTAGCTTTATCCGCCATCCGTTGAACTTTGTAGTGACGATACAGATTCCGATACAAATACTGCTGCACCTCTCGATGCTTGAGTTCCATCCCCTCACTGAAGCAAATCAAAGCAGGCAGCGAACGGACCCCATCGAGCGAAGACGGATTAGCGTCTTGAATTAGCCGAGCGCTCTCTTGCGTGAGATCAATAACAAAACTGTTCACCGTCCGTCTAATAGCCTCGCTGGCTTTGCGTTGCTCATCGATGCCGGGGTACTTCCGCGCAACAGCATGCACATGCTCCCCAAAAACCGGGAGCTCGCTCATAAGCTGGAGATCAAGTAAACCCGAGCGTAACCCGTCGTCAATGTCGTGATTGTTATACGCGAGGCCATCCGCCATATTCGCCAACTGAGCCTCCAAAGAGGGGCGAAGCTTTTCGATAAACCGCGTTCCAATCTCTCCGAGATCTTCAGCATTTTTTAATGAACAATGCTTCAAAATTCCTTCTCTCGTTTCAAAACACAGATTTAAACCCTCGAACTGGGCGTACCTGTGCTCTAAGCGGTCGACGACTCTTAAGGATTGAAGATTATGCTCAAACCCACCAAATTCACTCATGCACTCATTCAGCGCGTCCTGACCGCTGTGACCGAATGGCGTATGCCCTAAATCATGAGCCAGTGCGATCGCCTCGACGAGATCAACGTTTAATCTCAGATTAGATGCGATGGACCGCGCGATCTGGGCTACCTCTAAGCTATGCGTCAGTCGGGTTCTAAAATGATCTCCCTCATGATTCACAAACACCTGGGTCTTGTACTCAAGCCTGCGAAAGGACGTTGAATGAATAATTCGATCTCGGTCTCGTTGAAATTCCGTTCGACCGAAAGCTTTCTCCTCATTGAATTGGCGCCCAGAAGTTATGTCCCTAGGGACCGCGTAATTCGCAAATACTTCAGCCGACATACTTAGCGCTCCGTCCCATCAAGCACTTCAACAAGCAGATCTCTAGGAAAGTCTCCAGTAACATAAGCAGCACCCAAACTTTTCAATAAAATCAAACGTAACTTGCCATCGAGCACCTTCTTGTCATAGCCCATTAATTCTAAGTAACGCTCTCGACCCAAATCTGGAGCATCGACCGGTAACCCGATACTACTTAACAACTGCTCTATACGATCCCAATCAGACTGCGTCAAAGATCCCATTAACACAGACAATCGCGAGGCAAGCAACATGCCGACGGCAACAGCCTCTCCATGAAGCCATTTACCATAACCGAGGCCAGCCTCAATCGCATGACCAAAAGTATGGCCAAAGTTCAACAATGCTCTTGAGCCTGACTCGGTCTCATCATCTTCAACAATTCTCGCCTTGCTCGTACAACACCTCTCCACCGCATAACCCAAAGCATCGAAGTCTCGCTTCATCAATAATGTCACATTTTGTTCGAGCCAAACAAAAAAGGCTGCATCCATAATCGCCCCATACTTAACCACCTCGGCTAAGCCCGCCTGAAATTCTCGCTCAGGCAAGCTTTGCAGCATCTCTAAGTCGATGATGACGGCTTGAGGCTGATAAAAAGAACCAATCATGTTTTTTCCAGCAGGATGATTGATTGCGGTCTTACCGCCCACGGAGGAATCAACCTGTGACAGCAATGTCGTCGGGACTTGCACCAATGGCACCCCTCGCTGATACGTGGCCGCGGCAAATCCCGCAACATCTCCCACGACACCCCCGCCTAGAGCGACAATAGTAGTCGAACGATCGACCCGTCTCTCAATCAACTGATCATAGATTGAGGTAAGCGTCTCTTGCGTCTTAAATCGTTCTCCGTCTGGAATGATGACTTGCCCAACAGCAGCCCCCCCACTAGAAAAAAATTGGGCGACACGCTCAAAATAAAGAGGGCCCACTACATCGTTCGTAACCACAACATAACGTCGACTGCGTAATCCGCAAGCATCCAGCAAGTCCTTATTCCGAAAGGAGTCTCGCCCAACAAAAATCGGATACGTTCGATTTCCAAGTCCTACATTGATCTGCCTGTTGTTCATATCCTTAGTTAACAACCTGCTCATTGCGCTCGAGCGTTGATGAGTTCGTACTCCAGTCTATTTAAAAAAGTCTGCAGATTCGGTTCGCCAGTTTCAACCACCAAATCCGCTAAGGCAGTATAAATCGGATCTCGGACTAAAAATAAATCTTTAAGTCTTTCCAAAGGGTTCTCTGTATCCAAGAGTGGTCGACTTTTATCTGCGTGCGTTCTCTTCCATAAATCCTCTACCTGAGCCTTCAGGTATACAACGAATCCGTTCGAGCCCAATGACTTTCGATTATCTTCAGAAAGAATGGCGCCACCACCTGTAGCCAATACGATATTGTCTAGGGCCGCAAGGTCTGCTATTACGGTTCGCTCGCGAGCTCGAAAGCCCTCTTCACCCTCATGATGAAAAATCGTCGCAATGGACACTCCTGTTCGCTCTTCGATCACTTGGTCGGAGTCAAAAAAACTCTTTCGCGCGCGCTTCGCAAGCAGTCGTCCTACAGATGACTTTCCAGCGCCCATCATACCTACGAGGTAAATATTGCCCTTAAAAGAACTCAACGCGGCCTCTACTGAGTGGGCATGATCATTTGCTTTTTCCATTGTTAAATTCTAACCGCTAACTCATACGCTGTACTAACTCTTGCAGATTTTTCTGCCCACTGAGTGAAAAATAAATTGCTATATATAGTTCTACCTAAAAACCTTGGCATACTATAATGGCTCATAACCAATAATAGTTAGTAACCCGAACACACCAAACGAGCTTTAATGCGCTTAAGTAACATACTTTCTAAACTTCTATTGCTTTGCCTCAGCCTTGGCATTGTGGGGATTCTTGTTGCGACCTTTGCTTTCGTCACCGCCTACCCTCAGTTGCCTCCTGTAAATGCGCTGACCGATTACAAACCCAAGTTACCGCTCCGAATTTATAGTCGAGAGGGGATCTTGATCGGCGAGTTTGGACAAGAGCACCGGGAGTTCATCGGCATCGACTCAGTCCCTGGACTTCTAAAAAATGCCATCATTGCAGCGGAAGATGAACACTTTTTAGAACACCATGGCATTGACTTCTACGGAATTGGCAGGGCCGCAATAGCGAACCTCTCGGCCCGTGGCGCGCGACAAGGCGCAAGCACGATCACCATGCAAGTAGCACGCAATTTCTTTCTTTCGTCAGAGAAAACATTCACTCGAAAATTCAATGAGGCACTGTTAGCCATTAAAATTGAACGTAATCTCACAAAAGACCAAATTCTTGAGCTCTACATCAACCAGATTTACCTAGGGCAACGAGCCTTCGGATTCGCGGCCGCTTCTAAAGTCTACTTCGGCAAACCGCTGTCGCAAGCGTCATTGGCAGAAATATCTATGCTTGCGGGATTACCAAAAGCTCCCTCAAAATATAACCCTGTGGCGAACCTTAAACGCGCCAAACAAAGACAAGCATACGTACTTAATAGAATGTTTGGCTTAGGCTTGATATCGAATCAAGACCTTGAAGTAGCTAAAACTGAGAGACTTAAGCTCTCTTCTGCGCGTCCAAATCCCAGCAGGCATGCTGAATTTTTCGTTGAAATGGTTCGACAAGCATTAACAGAACAATACGGCGATGAAGCCTATACCAGAGGATTAAATGTTCACTCTACGCTTTCAGTCAAGCACCAAGAAGCAGGCTTCCAAGCGTTAAAAAAAGGGCTAGAAAAACACGACCAAAGAGAGGGGTATCGTGGACCACTAGCAACACTCGATATCCCATCCAGGATAGATGATGAAGTGCTCGAAGAGTTCCTGCATGATTTCGAAAAGTTTGAGGACCTAACTCCCGCAGTTGTCGTTGATATAAACCCATCTGCGATTGAGAGTTATACAAAGGGCGTCGGTTTTGTCACCTTAAGTGGCGAAGGCACACAATTCGGCTCATTGGACCTCCTGGTAGGGTCTGAATCAGTTTCACCGTTAAAAAAGGGTGACCTGATTTATGTCCGTAAAAACAATAATGATCTCTGGGTTCTTAGCCAGCTTCCTGCCGCCGAAGGCGCCGTTGTTTCGATTGATTCCGATACTGGGGCGATCCACGCGCTGGTAGGTGGGTACAACTTCTATCGAAATAAATTTAATCATGTAACACAAGCCAAGAGGCAACCGGGGTCTAGCTTTAAACCCTTTATTTATTCTGCGGCATTAGAGCGCGGATTCACTCCAGGCACTATTATCGACGACGCCCCCTTTGAGATTGACGAGAGCCAAACTGGCTTTAAACGTTGGGATCCACAAAACTACGACGGAGAATTCGCTGGCCCAATCAGTCTTCGATACGCGTTAGCTAAATCTAAGAACTTAGTAGCCATTCGTATACTGCAGGCCATAACCCCAAACTATGCCCGTAATTTTTTAAGCCGATTTGGGTTCAACCCGAAAAACCACCCCCCCTACTTGACCATGGCATTAGGGGCTGGCTCATCCACCCCACTCGAAATGGCTCGAGGTTACGCCGTTTTTGCCAATGGCGGCTATTTGGTCGAACCTCACTTCATTACACGCATCGAGGACATCGAGGGCAATCTATTATTTAAATCGAAACCACAACAAACAAAAACAACGTCAGATCGAATGATTAACGCACGAAATGTTTTCACGATGAACTCCCTTTTGCGGGGCGTTATTCAGAATGGGACAGGCATTCGCGCAAAATCCTTGGGGCGAGAAGATTTAGCAGGGAAAACTGGCACCACAAATGACAACATCGACGCTTGGTTCGCTGGTTTTCAACGGCGTATCGTTGCCATTACCTGGGTCGGGAAGGACCAACCCGAACCGCTGGGAGATAAAGAGACGGGATCAAAAGCTGCTCTGCCGATCTGGATCGATTACATGAAAGTAGCGCTTAAGGCGATTCCGGAAGAGGCGCCACCCCTGTCTCTTATACACATCTGACGCT
>CAJXPC010000100.1 GCA_913057845.1 uncultured Pseudomonadota bacterium | reverse complement strand
CCACCTCTCTATTCGTCGGCAGCGTCAGATGTGTATAAGAGACAGACAAAACTCTCACTTCGTCTGAGAAAAAAATTGCTGAGAATTATGCATTCCAAGCGGTGTGGGTTTTTGAAAATGACTTTATTCAATTACAGTCTGGCCTAATAAGTGACGATGTTTGGGAAGCAAAGTTGCGCGCCATCAATACGGTGGCTTCGCGTTGCGCGTACCGAGATTCTCTTGAGTATCTCATGCGATTTGTGACTCCAGAGCTTTTGAATCTTGTTCATATAAGGCCAAAATCAGAATGCATTAGCTACCAATGAATAAAGCACTCTTAGCTTTGAATCTGACATCCGATACCTGAAATATCTTCTTTGTAAAAAATAGGAGTACAGTTATGAATAAACTTTTAATCGGAGCAATACTTTTATTTTCAATTAGCTTTTCTTATGCCGAGAAAATAGATCCTAACATTTCGCTCATACAAACTAGCTTTGAGGCATACCTTCAAGATTTCATTGCCCGAGACTCGATTCGACTGGCAACACATTTCCAATTTCCTTCAATAAATCAGCTCACGACGCCCAGCAGTGTTTTTCATACAAAAGAGGAAATAATTAAGTTTTGGGAATCGTTTCCATTGCAAGATGGATACGCATACAGCACGACGGACAGCCTAGAAATTCATCGCCTATCTGACCCCATCTATTACTTAGACGTCGATTATTCTCGTTACAATGACGCTGAAGAACTTATATATGAAGGAAGTAGTATCTATCTTTATGGAAAAGAAACAGGTAGCTGGAAGATATTTTTTGCATGGACAGGAGGCAGAGAGTAAAATTTCTTGACGTTTTGAGAACTAATTATGAACAAACTACATGTAAGGCCCACTTTTGTCATTCCAACCTTGAAGTGCCAATGGTTATTGTAGCGACCACATATATTCACACACTGACTTCAGGAATGGGGTTTAGTGCTGCTCTTTTGGGGCTTGGTCCTTTCTTAAGAGGCAAGTGCATAGAAATCTTGGAATAGCCCCCCAGTTAGAAACTGTTGGGTATCTGTATACAAGAGAGCAGAGGTATTTGCTGTACTGTTCTTTTTGTCTAAAAAAATTCTGAGAAATATCACAGCTGCTTCCGGTAATAACTTTAAATAAACACGTCAATAACTCCTGCCTTAACCTTTTAAGATGTCACTGAAAAAAAAAGCCGGAAGAGGCGTAATTCCCGCCACAGGCTTGAGTTATTGATGCCTAAGAAGCCAAGTTATTACTGTCTAGAAGACCTGTCAGAGCAGATGCATGACGCGCACTCTTGTGCTGCTTAAGAATGGCGTCTAGGAGGCCGCTTAAAGCGCTATGAGGCCTTTGCGGTTCTTCTTTGATCAAGTCTCTTAGTGCAGAGCGAGAACGCTCTAACAGTCAATTGTTTTTTATATATTTATTTTCAATTAGGATTCTCTCAATCATGCCGATATCCGTTTGCCAATCAGAACTCATGTGGTCTGCCCCTCACACGCAGTATTCAGCTGAGGATTTAGACTGGGGGCAGCAAGTGGCTTACCAAAGCGCCATACAAAAGAACTATTCTTTGAGTCTAATTGGTAACGCATCCCCTCTTCTTTTAAATATTGAGTGACGTAATTCTTAGCCACATCGGATGACAAACCAAGGTCTGCTTCTGCCGATTCAATCAGGCTCTTGAGTCTTGCGGGATCAATAAAATGCGGCTTCATCCTTTAGTCACCTCACTCATGACGTATTCCATATAAGCGTTCATCAGCTTTGTTCGCTGCGGTAGCAACATTTCTGTGTCATAGGCTGCATCCACCCCAGTAGTCTGTTTATGCTGCAGCGACAAGTCTCTCACTTCTTTCGGATAACCATTAGCCTTGCCCCAGTTTTGCAAGGTAGTCCTAAAACCATGAGCTACACCCTCAAAGCCTAGATTACGCGGTATAGCAGCCATGTCATAGATCTCGCCACCTGCGAGAGTGTTAAAAACCCTAGTGGTCCTCTCGAGCCTTGGTTGCGCTTTAATAATTCGCATGGCTTCTTCGCTAAGAGGAATCTCCCACGCTAATGCTTTTGACTTTCGTCTTTGCTTCTCGTCACTGGTCGGTGGAACAGTCCAAATCTGTTTATCAAGATCGACCTCATCCCATTCCATTAAAGTAGTAGCACCGCTTCGTGTCCCGCATAACACAGCCACAGCTAAACATTGGGCTTCCGGTCTAGACCCCTTGGGGTTGTCGAACTGATACAGGGCCTTCATAAACTGTGGCATATCCTCCCACGGCACACTAGGATGGTGTTTAGTCTTATGAACATCGCCCGGCGCTTTTAGATAAAAATCTAAATTATCTTTCCAAGCAGCTGCGTTAGCTTGGTTCATTGCTTTAGCGCTATGGAGTCCTCTCGCTATAATTGCTTGGAGATAAATTCTGAGTCTTTCAGCAGTAGGTGTTTTTGTTTCCCAAATCGGCTTAAGCACTTTAAGAATGTCATCGACTTGGATATCGATAACAGCCATGTTGCCGAGAACTGGCAAAGCATAGTCAGAGAGATATTGGCGTCCACGAGATACTGATCTAGCTGTTTTCCACTCGCCACCACTTTTGTGTTTGATCCATTCTTCCGCGACTACTTTAAACGTAATCCCTTGAGCCTTTTTGAAAAGCTCAGCTTTTTGCTTGTCCTTAAGATGGAGCTTAGGGTCTATACCTTCTTTGATCAGCTTATTAAAACCCCGGGCAACTTCTCTCATTGCTGAAAGGCTATTAACGTCCCTAGAATAACTACCCAATGCGATGGGAGTTTGTCGCTTGCCTGCAAAGCTGTAGCGGAACAACCAAGACCTGCTTCCGCTAGGCTTAATATTGATACACAGGCCATTCGCGCCGCCTACCGCCTTTCTTAAGTCGGACGGAGGTTTTGGCGGCTTAATTGCTTCGAGTTGCCTAACGGTCAATTCCGATGCTCTTGCGGGCATGCTCTTCTCCAGTAGTACACATGGTTGTACGCATGGTTGTACACATAAATACTAGATAAGAATATATCGATTTAGGGAATTCTAGACAAGGGGTATGGTATAAACACTGCAAATTAAGCGTATATCGCGCCTCAGGCAGGTTATTTGGTTTTGATTAGAGAAGAGTATATAGCTGAATGGTGCCCGGGGCCGGAATCGAACCGGCACGCCCTTTCAGGCGAGGGATTTTAAGTCCCTTGCGTCTACCAATTTCGCCACCCGGGCTGGGGGCTTGAACTGCCAAGCGGGTAGAGTCATTAATGAGACTCTTAGCAAACCGTGCAACTCGGTTTTATCGCAACTGCTGCAGGAACATAGAGAATGTGAATGGAGGCTGGGGTCGGAATCGAACCGGCGTTAACGGAGTTGCAGTCCGCTGCATGACCACTCTGCCACCCAGCCGGATCACGTTCTTATGCGTGGCCGAACTATAGCAAACCACGCCCCGTGAGGCATTCTTTTTCTGCTAAAGCACGATTACTAATTCAAACCCGTATGAATGAAACGCAGCATATTGCGTCAACTATTTCACAGGGAGAGAAAAGAGATTGGAGCGGGAAACGAGATTCGAACTCGCGACTGTAGGTATTTGAGGGCTTTTGATGCTTTTATGATCTGTTTGCAAGCTGTTGAGTTTAATAGCTTTTTATTACAATCGGATCATAAACGCATCATTAGGAATCATCCAGATACACTGTGAAAGGGGCACAAAAAGGGGCACGGCTTTCAGGATTTTGCTTTATCTAGAAAGCAATCCCCTTCTCTGCAAACCCTCAGTCATACGACCTGAGTATGCTCCTGCTCTTAGCGGTGCTCTAAAAGGCGCTGGGCTCATTAACGATTGCACCGGGTTCTTAGATACTTGGCGCATTCTCTCAACACCTATTCCCGCTCTGGCTTGATTCTGTGGATTGATTGCCGAGCCTACTATCAAACCCATTAGACCCCCTGGCACACCCGCTGCTGACCCTGCCGACGCGCCTATCACTTGCGGTAAGCTGAGTAGATTACGATTACCAATTCTATTAGCAGATCTTTGCAACGGCTGTTGTAAGTCTAATAGTTTTCCAAATTCACGATTTAGGCGACCCACTTCCGGTGAGCTCACACTCTCAACAGCTTTTCTCGCGCTTGAGCCAACAGCCTGATTCGCCAAATCCGTCTGCTTGTTTTCGGTAATATAATCTGCCCGAGAGTATGCGTCTCGTTTAATTGCCTGAAGCTCGCTGGCGGTAAGTGGTTTTGCCGGGGTGTCCGCATCAATATCAGTGACTTTTCTTCCATACAGCGAAGCCGCTAATCTTTCTCGAACTTTGGCTACCTCTTCTAAATCACCAAATCTGTCAATTGATCCACCCTCAAGAATTTTACTCTCCATTGCTGCCAGGTCATCAAACAAAACGGTGGCATCAACTGATCGACCAGAATCAGTCGCTTGGGCTATAGCCCTATCAATGCGAGATCCGGATTGACCAATAAGCGAGTTGCGCTTTTTGACACCAGAATCCGTTGGCGTTACTTCTTGTCCAGTCGCTATTCTAGGCACTGATCTGTTTTGATCAGGAGTCATCCGGATGCTAAGTTTCATTGCATTTTGATCGGGCCCCTCTGTAACACTAGCTGGAATCGCTGCACCAACTATTCCGCTCAAGGAATGTCCCCAACGTTAATTTGATCTATCGCATTGCCTGCCTTAGAGGGTGTATCTCCTGCTTTTGATAAGCCCCGCCCTTTGCGACCTTACCAGCAGTACCCAAAGCACCAGACAAATCCATTAGGACTCCCGCGGGATCGGTTTCTAAAGTGTTAACAACAGCAGACACGAACCCATGGCGATCCACAATCATCTAACCACAGCTTTTGCGTGGGGTTCGAAATCCGACAGATTCAGAAGCGCTTATTTACTTAACCCACCCGGTGCCACAGACTCGGTCCTAAAAATCAGGACCATATGTTATGTAGAGGATTGGATAAAAGTTTAAAGTTGTATTTAAACTGTGAGCATTCATCGCCCATCAACGGCGACGCGACCCTGCAATTTGGGAGAAGTCGAGATCTGTGAATTCAAAAGTTTCTCCATCGAGTAAGCTATCACCAACTTCAACTCGCCAATCATAGTGCAGCCCTACCATTGACGGCTCTGGCCCGTTTACAGAAAAAGTGACTGTATATACACCGTCTCTAGCGCCGGGCAACTTGGTGTTGCGCGCATAATGAAAATTATCGGACAAATTAAGATGAGGATCCAAACGAACAAGAATCTCTTCAGCAGAATCCTGATTCTTAATTACTGCGGTTATGTCTAGATAGGGCACGAATCCACCAACCACAGCGCCTCGTGGGGCAAACTCATTCCACGTGGCAATAACTTCTATATGGATGTCTGATTCCGACTCCAAGCCGAACGTTTGACTTGGCTGCACGTCGTCTTTAATTGCGCCTTCAAATGTAAGCGAAATACCTGGTTCAGTCTTTTCCTTTCCAATAACCATTTCGGGCAGATCAGCTGCGGCAGCGAACAGCGGGAGTGATAATATGAATCCTAAAATTGTCTTACGCATGCGAGCATCCTTCAAATTGACCGTATCTTGCCTCAAATGCAACTACAAAATCCTGTTTATACTGCTGCGCACATTCATGCAAACCCATGAAAGTATTTTGCTTTTAGAATAGGCCGCTCGAACACTCTTTTACTCTGAAAGGGCTAGCTGCACGACAAGTGAACTGATGAATTTGCGTTCACTGCCGAGCTAGAAAACCTCATCATCTGCCCACGACGAGATAGCGACGGGCAGCTAATGAAAATAAAAAGTTTTCTTAATGAGTGAGAAGTAGGTCTGTAAATCTAAAGCTCGCTAAGATAGACGTCTAACCTATCTTCAGCCATCATAAATCCTGCCTTCGCGGTAGCAGCAGCCGGCTTTATATCGTCTAAATTAATGGCCTCGCCCACCTGAATTACACCTACCATAGCCATCATCATATGAGGAGTGCATTGGTAAACATATACTCCCTCTTGATCCAAAGTGACCGATACATCTTGGCTCATTCCTCCGCTCCAGCCCTCTGCTCCTTCAGGAATCATGCCTGCGATGGACGCTGAATTATGCCCCGGGTTCGTCGATTTGAAGACGACCGTATCACCGGTATTAACTTTCAAAACCGCGGGCTCAAAAACCATGACCCCATCTGTACCAGAATTTAACATTTTAACTTCGAAGGTTTCGGCGAATGCCGAAGACATCAAAAGAGTGCTGAAACTAACAATTGCAAATTTTGAATATTTCATCTTTTTACCTTTCGATTTAGTCAGTGGCTGTAAGCCGTCGGTGAATTTCTCTGAGTTTTCCGCCCACAATATTCGATTGCGTTATTGAAGCCGAACAAGCCCGTCTGGTAGATATTTTCAACCGTTTAGACTGTATCATATCGGTCAAAACCACTTACCCTCATAGTCAGCATAGCAATCATGATATGCTTTATTTTGCTGCAAAGGGCAGCGAGGATAAAAATCTTTACCACAGCCGGTTACCATTTACCCAGATAACTGAGTGTTGCAAGTAAGTGAAACGTTGT
>CAJXPC010000099.1 GCA_913057845.1 uncultured Pseudomonadota bacterium | reverse complement strand
CCTCTCTATTCGTCGGCAGCGTCAGATGTGTATAAGAGACAGGTAAGTAACCTACTGGAGGCACGAGTACGCCGGTGGAACCGGCTACAGGTTCTACGATAACGGCAGCAATATTCGATTGATCATGAAGTGCTACGATCCGCTCAAGATCATCAGCCAAATGAGCGCCCCAAGTTGGTTGACCCTTAGAAAAAGCGTTTTCTTCAAGGTTATGTGTGTGGGGAAGGTGATCGACTCCAGGAAGTAGTGCTGAACTGAATACCTTACGGTTAGCCGTCATCCCTCCTACTGATATACCCCCGAATCCAACACCATGGTAGCCTCGCTCTCGTCCCACCAATCGATGTCTGTGCTCTCCTTTTGCTCGATGGTAGCCGAGTGCAATCTTCAGTGCGGTATCGATAGCCTCAGAGCCGGAGTTTGTGAAAAAAACGGTATCGAGTCCTTCGGGTGCTAGGTTCGCAATCAATTCTGCAGCTTGAAACTGCATGGGGTGAGCCATATTGAATGCGGTAATGTAATCGAGTTCCTTCGCCTGCCTTTGAATAGCCTTGACGATAGGATCCCTCGCGTGCCCAGCATTGACACACCAAAGGCCAGAAATTCCATCAAGAATTTGTTTGCCCTCAGTCGTCTCATAAAACATACCTTGCGCTTTATGGATGAGTCTTGGGGCAGCTTTGAATTGTCGGTTAGGCGTGAACGGTAACCAGAGCGGTCGCATATTGATGCTTTGATTTACTTCACTTATCGCTAAATCATCTCTTGAATTCATGGCCAGCACTCCTCGGATAAATGGCAATGGTGCTATTTGTAAGCAGTTTGATAGTTCAAAATCATTTAATATTTATTAAAACTATCATAGATGTTTAAAGTCACACCCGCATTAATTTTATGAGGCTGATTTGCGGGAGGCTCGAGAATCACTTATTCTCGCTTCAATTCTTAAATAAACCCAATTGTATTTGTATATGGATATTAATTTTACTCAAGAAGAGATTTCCTTTTCGGAAGAAGTACGAGATTTTGTCTCTAAACACTTGCCTAGCGATGTCTCGCGGAAAGTTTTAGAACATAAACGTATCGGCAAAGATGATGTGCTTCGATGGCATGTGGCGCTATACGAAAAAGGGTGGATAGCACCCAGTTGGCCCAAACGATTTGGCGGCTGCGATTGGAACTCTGTTTATCGACATATATTCGATGTGGAGTCGTCAGCCCTTGGCGCTCCTCGGTTATCGCCTTTTGGTATAGGTATGATCGGGGCAGTGCTTATGGCCCACGGCACTGAGGCGCAACAAAATACTTATTTACCCAAAATGCTTTCAGGCGAGGAATGGTGGTGTCAGGGATATTCCGAGCCTGGTTCAGGTTCTGATTTAGCGTCTTTAAATACCCGAGCGGAACGAAAAGGCGAGTCTTATGTTGTCAATGGTCAGAAAACGTGGACAACCCATGCTCAATGGGCTGACAAGATATTTTGTTTAGTGCGCACAGGGTCGGGCACTCGCAAGCAAGAGGGCATCTCCATGTTGCTCTGTGATATGAACTCGCCAGGTGTTGAGGTTAGGCCAATCTTGACCCTAGACGGTGAGCATGAAGTCAACGAAGTTTGGTTTCAGGATGTGGAAGTTCCAGTTGAGAATTTGGTCGGCGAAGAGGGTAAGGGATGGTCGATTGGAAAGTTTTTACTCTCTCATGAGCGAACCGCAATTGCTGGAGTAGGGGTTTCGAAGAGAGAGTTGGCTTATCTCAAGCATCTTGCATCGATACATCATTATCATGGAAAGCCAGTGAAAGAAGATCCGGTTTTATCGGATCGTATTGCGGAGTTAGAGATCGATCTCCTAGCTTTAGAAATGACTGTTTTGAGAGTGGCTGCAGGTGAGGTTTCTGGCCGGGAGCCTGGACCAGAGGCATCAATTTTGAAAATTCGCGGTACTGAAATCCAGCAAAGACTCACTGAGCTCCAACTTGAAGTTGTGGGCCAGTCGGCGTTGCCGCACTTGCCAATGGCTTGGGGCGATCATTGGATGGGTGAGACTCCGGGCGCGCTTCATGCGGCGCCGCTTGCCGCACGGTACTTAAATACTCGGAAGACCTCAATTTATGGGGGAACCAATGAGATACAACGAAACATCATTGCACAACGAGTTTTAGGGCTCTGATGCTCGTGTGAGTTTTTGAATATGTGGTGATTTAATAAAATTCAATCTTAGGACTAAGTACATGAGGTTTACATTTACGGATGAACAGACGCTGTTCAAGGATGGGTTAGACCGTTTTCTTGAGAAAAACTTTTCTCTTGATGCAAGAAGAAAGATGGTCGAATCCAAAGAGGCTCACTCCGAGCATGTTTGGGCAGGTCTTGCAACTATGGGGGCCCTTGGTGTTCCTATCTCAGAAGGCAGTGGAGGGCTGGGCGGGGCAGGCGTTGAAGCGATGATTATCATGCAGCACCTGGGTAAACATTTGGTTCTCGAGCCTTATTTATCCTCCGTGATCTTGGCTGGTGGGTTGGTTGATCTCTGTGGCTCTGAATTTCAGAAAAAAGTGTTAATCCCAGAGCTCGTAGCAGGAGAGGGTAAGTTGGCCTTCGCCCATGCTGAACAATTGAACGACGAGGGTGGAGAGTTACTCCGCACAACAGCAACCCAGTCTGGCAACAATTGGGTGCTCAAAGGAGAGAAGAAATTAATTCTTGGGGGCGCGACAGCGGATCGTTTCATTATCTCAGCCAGAACTAGAGAGAGTAATGATCAGAACGCAGGCGTTACGCTGTTTATTGTCGAATCGTTAGATGAGAGCATAAGCGGCAAAGCATATCCATTGATCGATGGTAGTCGAGTTTTGGATATCCAATTAAATGATGTTGAGGTCGGCCCTGAATCTGTTTTGGGAACAATTGATCAGGGTCAATCGGCTATTGATTGTGTTAATGATCGAGCGACAGCAGCCATTTGTGCTGAAGCATTAGGGATTATGGAAGTTGTCCACGAAATGACAATGGAGTATCTACGGACCAGAAAGCAATTTGGATCGGCGCTGTCCCAGTTTCAAGTGCTTCAACACCGAGCTGTTGATATGTTTATCAATATAGAAGAGGTTCGGTCTTTGGTGATGAATGCAGCAGCGAAGGCTTGGAGTGACAACCCGTACGAAAGAGTTAGAGCTGTTTCGGCGGCAAAGGCGCTGACAAACCGTGCTGGTCGTCTTGTTGCGCAAGAGGCAATTCAGCTCCATGGCGGGATGGGGATGACGCAGGAGCTGCCTCTGGCAGATTTTGTAAAAAGATTATTGGCAATTGAACTGATGTTCGGTGGAGAGCGATTTCAAAGGCTTCGGTTTGCAAATGCTGAGGATCAAGGTTCCGAAAAGACTGTATTCGTTTCTCCTAAAAAGCGATGGAAACAAATCTGATTCGTCTCCCCAAACTTTTAGGATTCTTAAATGATATTTAAAACGGTAGGTGTAGTTGGTTCAGGTCTAATGGGATCAGAGATCGCACTCGTATTCGCACTGGCAGGCCGAAGAGTGAAATTGCATGATGCGAATCCGACGTTTCTTGACCAGGCTATGACGCGGTTAGAGCGGGTGCTGCACAAGGGTGTTGACCGGGGGCTTTATGAGCCCGACGTGATTGATGTCGTCTTGCCTCGTATTGAACGCTGCGCAGCACTGGACAATTACTCTGATTGTGATTTGGTTGTTGAGGCAGTGTTTGAAGATGAGAAGGTTAAGGCGAGCGTGTTTTCTGATTTGGATCGACTTGTTTCCAATGATTGTGTGCTGGCTAGCAATACCTCTAGCATCTCAATTACGACGCTAGCGTCTAAAGTTTCAGAGGCTCGTAGGTCACGATTTATTGGCACCCACTTTTTTTCACCGGTGTCTCGAATGAAGTTGGTCGAGGTTATTCCAGGTTTAGATACTGATCCATTGATTGTTGATCAGATGATGAACGCATGCCGAGAAATTGGGAAAACACCCATTGAAGTTAAAGATGTCGTCGGTTTTGCGGTGAATCGGCTGCTTCACGCAATGATGATTGAAGCGACGCGATTGGTCGAAGAAGGAGTCGCATCTCCTGAAGATATAGATGTCGCATGCCGCCTCGGTCTTGGGCACCCCATTGGACCCTTCCAATTGATGGATGCGACACAAATCAGTCTATCCCTGCAAGTGCAGGAAATCTTATGCGAAGCCTATGGTGATCGTTTTAAGCCCAGGCCAATTATGAAACAAATGGTTGGTGCTGGTTATAACGGAAAGAAATCTGGTCGAGGTTGGTATAAGTAGTAACGTCTCGCGCCGTTAACATGAGTTTATAGTGTGAATATGAGTGTTGAAAAGAAATTATATTGGGAGGACTTTGTCCCTGGCAGTCGAGAGTCAATGGGGCTGGTCACGGTCGATCTGAATGAAGTTCTCGAGTTTGCTAGTCGTTACGACCCTCAGCCATTCCACATCAATCAGGAGCAGGCTAAGCATTCGATCTATGGCGGGATTATTGCAAGCGGTTGGCATACTTGCGCCATGGTCATGCGACTCATGTGTGACTCATATTTGCTTAACTCGACGAGCTTGGGGTCACCGGGTATTGAGGGAGTGAAGTGGCCCCACCCAGTGTATCCGGGTGATGTTTTAACCGCCTATCGCACTGTCATTGAGACTCGGCCTTCCGGTTCTAAACCTGACCGTGGGATTGTGAAAACGTTTTGGGAAGTTGAAAACCAAAATGGTGAGCTAGTTATGTCTATGACGGGTGTTAATTTCTTTTTAAGGCGAAAGGTAAGTCAATGATTCAGGAAGTTAACCACTTTAAACATAAGGTGCATGTTCTATTCAAAAGGGAGGATCTTGATCATGAGCGACTTGAGGGTAAAGTTGCCATTGTGCTCGATGTTTTATTTGCGACCACTACAATTATTCATGCGGTGCATTCTGGCGCTAAAGAAGTAATCCCCACTTTGAATGAGAGCTCTGCTCGAGAGGTGGCTCAGAATTATGATGAGGAAGCGCATTTATTGGCTGGTGAATTGTATGGAGAGACGTTGCCGGGATTTTTACATCCTGCGCCGTTAAGGCTGGCTGAGGAACCGCTATTCGATAAGACATTAATATACTCGACAACTAACGGAACGGTTGCGCTCAGGCAGGCAGCCGCGGCAGACCAAGTCTTCGTGGGAGCGCTAATTAACGCCGAGGCGTTGGTTGATCATGTGTTGACTTCATACCCTGGAAAAACCATTCTGGTCGTGTGCTCTGGATCGATGGGTAATCCAAATCTTGAGGATGCTTTTGGTGCGGGTTACTTTGTTGATTTATTAAAGGCCCGTATGCAGAATGTGGGCCATGATGCTTTTTCTGATACAGCAGAGGCGGCGCGCATGATATTTAAATCTGAACCTTCTGTGAAATCTTTGCTCAGATCCCGTGTTGGACGTTTGATGGTTGAGCGTGGGATGGAAGAAGAAGTTCGGTTTGCGGCAAATCTCAGCACACATCAGACTATCCCTAAGGTTTTTGGTGGAGTGGTCAAACCTGTTTAAGGCGTGCGGCCACATGTAACTCATTTTTTTGGGAGTTAATAATGAAGTTTCTCTTTTTATCCTGTTTTTTTGTTTTCTCTTTTGGCGGGGGCGCGCATGCCGCTATTAATTGCAGCAATCCTACAGGAGGCGTCGAGCGATTGATCTGTACGAGCAGTCGCGCTTCGGTTTCGCAAGAAGATTTGGCATTTTCCTATAATCTAGCGATGCGCCGGGGCGTTGATATGAAGTTATTGCAGCAGTCTCAAACTGACTGGTATAACAACGTGTTAAGTCGATGCAATAACGTAACGTGTGCTGTTGACGCTATGGCTGAGCGGAGCGCTGAAATTGAAAATATGGATGGTAAGTCGGACTAATAAATTTTTAAGTTCTCGTTCGTTTGTGCGCTAGCTGATTTATCCAAGAGTGGTCCGACGCCAAAGTGCGTCTAGTGCATCAATTTCGCTGCTATTGAAGCGACTCTCTTTCTCCCAGTAGCGACCTGATGGTACGTAGTAGCCCAGGTTTTGCTCTAGCTCAAGCGCTTGTGTAATGAGTTCTTCATTAAAGGAATTAGGTTTTTCTTGCGCGATGCTATTCAGCGCGGCGCGAGGAAATCTTAGACGTGATGGATCCTTAGATAAATTCACCACGGCACAACCTTGCCGCGCCCCCATGGCTTGTAGTCGCACGGATTTTGCCTCAAGGTCACGTAAAGTGACGTCATCACGGAGCGGATCGGCAGTGCCGCTACCATAAAAATGTGTATTTTTTGTTTTGGTGTAGACCATGTCACAACCCATGAACGCAAGTACTTTGGGTTTGTAATGTCCTAGAGCGAAGTATCCGGCGGTAAATGCCATGGTGCCGCCGGAATAGACAAACCCGCCATAGTTATTTTGTACCGGAACGAACGAATCCTCTTCTATCACCTGTTGATTGTTTTGTGGAGTCGGACGGTTTTTCAGAGGAAAATCCCAGGCATAAATAGCGGCATCCCAATCGGGGCGGACTAGCCACGCATTATTGATAGCCAATATGTTCGTAAAGAGAGATTTAGGCCAATCTCTTACTGCTGTCTCTTATACACATCTCCGAGCCCACGAGACCTCTCTACATCTCG
>CAJXPC010000098.1 GCA_913057845.1 uncultured Pseudomonadota bacterium | reverse complement strand
ACTAATACGGGCATGCCTTCCTTCCGTCTTAGTTTGTGACCAATCGGGTATTCGCAGACAATTTCTTTTAGTTTCTTGCCGTCCTTAAATTCAACTGTAAGCGCGTTAGCAATTGAGCGCTTCTTTGGATCATGATAATCCTTGGTGAATTTTTTGTCTTCGATGCAAACAATCTTGTCTCGTAGTTTGTCGATGCGCGGGTCGGAAGCAACGTTGTCCTCGTAATCTGAAGCCGTCAATCGCCCATGGAGAATAGGAACAGCGACCATATACTGTATGCAGTGATCTCGATCAGCTGGATTATTCAACGGACCTTTTTTATCGATGATTCGGATGCACGCCTCGTGCGTACGAATGGTTATTTTCTTAATATCATCTGCATTTCGACCGGTCTTCTTAAGAAGATCGTGAATTTGCATGGCACACTCAACTGAAGTTTGGGAATGGAATTCAGCCGGGAAAGATATCTTAAATAGAACATTTTCCATAACGTAGCTGCCATAAGGACGTTGGAACTTGAACTCTTTTCCTTTAAATAGAACGTCGTAAAAGCCCCATGTTTTGGCGCTAAGTACTGATGGGTAGCCCATCTCGCCGGTTTTAGCGATCAGTGCGAGTCGTACAGCGCGACTGGTTGCATCGCCAGCTGCCCAGCTTTTACGAGAGCCTGTGTTTGGCGAATGGCGATAAGTGCGCAATGATTGTCCATCGACCCAAGCCAGCGAAACTGCGTTAATGATCTCTTCTTGGTTCAAGCCCAACATGTTAGCGACTACAGCAGTCGAGGCGACCTTAACAAGCACCACATGATCGAGACCTACTTTATTGAAACTATTCTCGATTGCTAAGATGCCTTGGATTTCATGGGCTTTGATCATTGCGGTGAGAACGTCTTGAATCTTGAGAGGGTTTTTGCCTGCCGCTACTGCGTTTCTTGATAACCAGTCCGCTGTAGCGAGTATTCCGCCTAAATTATCTGATGGATGGCCCCATTCGGCAGCAAGCCAAGTGTCGTTAAAATCGAGCCAACGAATCATGGTACCAATGTTGAACGCGGCTTGGACTGGGTCGAGTTGGAATTGAGTGCCGGGTACTTTCGCTCCGTTAGGAACGATTGTTCCTGGGACGATTGGCCCTAATAGTTTGTTGCAGGCGGGGTATTCCAGTGCTTCTAACCCGCAACCGAGTGTGTCCATCAAACAATATCGAGCAGTTTCATAGGCTTGTTTGCTTGTGATGGCTTTTTTCGATACGTAGTTAGCTATATCGACTAGGACTTTGTCGGGTTTTGGGCGAACATTTGAAATGTGTGCAGACATGAATTAAAGATTCCTGTTTAGATTATGTATAAATAAAAAATGTACGTAACAAATAGTTTTTGATTCTTTTATACCGATTGGCGCTCTTAATTATTTGCGTTTTGCCATTGGCACCCACTTCAAGTTCTCCTGGCCCGTGTAATTGGCGCTTGGACGGATGATCTTCCCATCGATTCTCTGTTCTATAACGTGCGCAGCCCATCCAGAGGTGCGGGCCATCACAAAGATTGGCGTAAACATTGATGTTGGAATACCCATTTGGTTGTAACTTACTGCCGAGAACCAATCGAGATTTGGGAACATCTTCTTCTCATCCCACATAACTGTCTCGATTCGAGCCGCTATATCGAAGAGGTTCGTATTTCCGGTTTCTTTACATAGTGTGCGTGAAACTTGTTTAATGACTTCGTTTCTTGGGTCGCTGATTGTGTAAACCGGATGGCCAAATCCAATGACAATTTCTTTATTCGCAATTCTTTGCTTAATATCTATTTCAGCGTCTTTAGGGTTGTGATAACGCTGCTGAATTTCATAGGCTACTTCGTTTGCCCCGCCATGTTTTGGACCACGGAGTGCGCCTATTCCTCCTGTGATTGATGAATACATGTCTGAGGAAGTACCTGCGATAACGCGTGCAGCGAAGGTTGAAGCATTGAATTCGTGTTCTGCATAGAGAATTAAAGAGGTGTGCATTGCTCTAACCCATGACTCTGTAGGTTCTTTTCCATGAAGCATGTGTAAGAAGTGTCCACCAATCGAGTCGTCATCGGTTTCCGTTTCAATACGGCGACCGTTATGACTCCAGTGATACCAATACAACAACATCGATCCAAATGAGGCCATTAATCGATCGGCAATGTCTCTAGCGCCTGAGATGTTGTGGTCCTCTTTTTCTGGCAGTACGGTACCAAGAGCGGAACATCCTGTTCTTAGAACATCCATAGGATGTGCTGATGCCGGTATCCACTCCAAGACTGCTTTAACGTTAGTGGGTAATCCGCGAAGCGCTTTCAGTTTTAACTTATAGTTTTTAAGTTCAGCCGCTGTGGGGAGTTTTTCATGGACCAATAGATGCGCGATTTCTTCAAACTCTGCATTTTGAGCAAAATCCAATATGTCGTATCCGCGGTAATGCAGATCGTTACCCGTTCGTCCGACTGTGCAAAGCGCTGTGTTGCCGGCAGGGACGCCTGACAATGCAACAGACTTTTTTGGTTTTGGTTTGTATTCTGTTTTTTCACTCATGATTGTTTCCTTTCACAAAAAGATCATCTAATTTTTTTTCGTATTTGTGGTAATCGAGATAGTCGTACAGTTCGTCTCGCGTTTGCATGGTGTCGAGGACAGATTTTTGCGTCCCCTCTTTGCGTACTGTTTGGTAGACGTTAAGCGCAGCCTGATTCATTGCCCGAAAAGCAGATAGCGGATAAAGAACAAGCCCTACATCTACGGAACGTAATTCCTCGACCGTAAATAGGGGAGTATGTCCAAATTCTGTGATATTCGCCAAAATGGGGACCTTAACTGCATCTGCAAATTTTTGGTACATGCTGAGCTCAGTCATGGCTTCGGGAAATATCATGTCTGCCCCAGCTTCTACGCACGCACATGCTCGGTCAATAGCGGCATCCAATCCATCAACCGCAAGCGCGTCTGTTCGGGCCATGATGACGAAGTCAGGATCTATTCGCGCGTCTGCTGCCGCTTTGATTCTGTCGACGAATTCGACCTTTGAGACGATTTCCTTGTTAGGGCGATGCCCGCATCGTTTGCTTTGGACTTGATCCTCAATGTGCATGGCCCCGGCGCCAAATTTTATTAAAGATTTTACTGTCCTTGCGATATTAAACGCGCCACCAAATCCAGTATCCACATCGACAAGGAGGGGCAGAGAGCAGACATCTGTAATGCGCCGGACGTCAGTTAGAACGTCATCCAGAGAGGAAATGCCAAGATCAGGAATGCCTAAAGAACCCGCGGCTACTCCACCGCCCGATAAGTATATAGCTTTATATCCAGATTGCTCCGCAAGACGTGCGTGGTAAGCGTTAATCGCGCCGATAACCTGTAGAGGTTGTTCAGCATCAACAGCTTCTCTAAATTTTTTCCCTTGGGAAGAGATGGTCATGATTTGTCCTAACTGTATTTCATTGAAAAAATGAGATTTTTGCTTCCTCATTGACGGATATGCCGTTGAGATGAGTTCTTTGGAGTAAATTCCAAAAGTACCGATAACTCGCCCGGTCATGCATTTCGTTGTTATGGGAGATTGGCCCCCAGTCCGCTTTTTGGGCTGCTAATAAAATTTGTGTGGCTCGATCAATTTCGTCTTCGTTAGGTTTCATCCCATTTACGATTGATTCAATTTGTGACGGATGTATGCTGTACATGCGCATGAATCCGAAAGTATCCCTAGCCGTTTTTGCGTCATCAAAAGCGAGCGATCGATCTTGAATCTCGAGGCAGGGGTTATGTGTCGCAATAAGCCCATGTCGGAGTGCGGCGGCAGCAACTTCAGTTTTAGCTCGAGAAATTAACTGATGGGTAAATTGTCCCGGCGATCGCATCGCAGTAGCGGGAATAGCTCCTTGATGATCACTGACAAAATCCAGTAAGCCGAATATAAGTCCTTCGAGTCCGTCGATACTCGCGATTTTGAAGACCTCACTGAGTGCGCTTTGCGTTTCAATAAGGATGTGGATCGGTGGCGCGCTGACGCCATTCAACTCGGCTGCTTTATGGATGTAATCAACTGTGCGAGCCGTGTCGTCATAGCTCACAGGTTTTGGAATGGTAAGGTAAGCTATATTTTGAGCAGCTTCAGCCATTAAAATATCAATGTCTTGATTGCAGGCTTGATGCATTGGATCATGGATGCGAACGCCTAATCTATTGTTAGGGCCGCCTAATTCAGCCATTATTTTCCCAACCATGATCGCGTGTTGATACTCTTCTCCAGCTGGAGCCCCATCTTCGCAATCACACGTTACATCGAACTTTATCTCTGTTGACGATTGCAAGATGACGGCCTTGCGGATGAATTTCTCGTTCCCAGCAAAGTGTTCGCATGAAGGGATTAACGGTAAAGATGATCCCGTTTGGAATAGGACATTGTCAGGATGGATCATCTTGCTTACTTACCCTTGATCGAGTAAGTGACTTATCGCACCACGTTCTTCCTCGAGCTCCTGCAGTGTGCCGTTTATTTTTGAGCGACTAAATTCATCGATGTTTAGGTCTGGGATGATCTGGTAATCACCGTTTGAACAGATGGTGGGAAACCCGTAGATCACCCCCTCTGGAATGCCGTAAGAGCCGTCAGAAGGAACTCCCATTGTCGTCCATTCTCCTTGAGAGCCTAAGACCCAATCTCGGATATGATCGATAGCGGCGGAAGCGGCAGAGGCGGCTGATGATAGGCCTCTAGCCTCAATGATTGCCGCACCTCGTTTGCCTACGGTTGATATGAATGTATTTTCATACCAGTCCTGATTGTTAATGACTTCTGGTGCAGGTTTGCCATTTATGGTTGCGAACCGATAATCGGGGTACATCGTTGGGGAATGATTACCCCAGACGATCAACTTCTTGATTAAGTCAACGCTTTGGCCACTCTTAGTGGATAGTTGGGATAGGGCACGGTTGTGGTCGAGACGCAACATTGCTGTGAAGTTGCGACTCGGGAGGTCGGGAGCGCTCTTCATTGCGATGTAAGCGTTGGTATTAGCCGGGTTCCCTACGACAAGCACTCGGACATTTCGAGCCGCAACTGCATTGAGTGCTTGTCCCTGAACGGTGAATATAGCGCCATTTGCCTCTAATAGATCTTTTCTTTCCATACCCTTTGATCGAGGCCGAGCTCCAACCAAAAGTGCGATATCGATATCTTTGAACGCGACCATTGGATCGTCAGACTGGATAATACCTGCTAAAAGTGGGAATGCGCAGTCCTCCAGCTCCATAACGACACCTTTGAGTGCATTAAGTGCGGGTGTTATCTCGAGTAGCTGCAGGATGACTGGTTGGTCTTTGCCGAGCATTTCGCCCGAAGCAATTCTAAACAATAGGCTATATCCGATTTGACCTGCGGCGCCTGTAATGGCGACTCTGATGGGCTTCTTCATCTGTACTTATCCCTCTAAAGGTTGTCTGACTTAATTTTTATACTATATGGATTCTGTCATCTGCCGCTAATTATTGTTTCTAAGGGGCGGAAGGGTATTTCACGATTCCTGGCTTGTTTTTGAGTCTATAAATGCCATTTGGATATCATTTTAGTTGCACATTGTACCTTTCGTCTGCGCCTCACGTCAACCAGTCTTATATAAGACATAAGAATAGCTGCAATTCTTGTAGATAAATCTTCAAATTGAGAATAGAATATGCCAATTATGGAGCTTCAAAGCGAAACCAATGCGGGCTATGTGCCTTTATATCGCCAAATTAAGCGTTTAATTACAGACGCCTTGAGGTCTGGTGAGTGGGCACCAGGTCAATCAATTCCAAGCGAGTTTGAGCTTGCGCAACGTTATAACGTTAGCCAAGGTACCGTGAGAAAAGCGATTTCTGATCTCGCCACCCAAAAGTTGGTTGTTCGGCACCAAGGTAGAGGCACTTTTGTCGCCTCCCACCAAATAGAACCCACAAAATTTCCGTTTCTGCGGCTGGCACCAGACGTTGGACCAGTTGTGGACGTAAATGCAAATTTAATCGATTTTTGGAGGATAAAGCTCGATGAGCTGTCTGCTTCGAACTTGTCGGTCGCTGCAGGCTCAACCGGTTGGTTAATTCGAAGAATTTTAGCTCCAGAAGGAGTTCAAACGATTTATGAAGAGATTCGTCTCCCTGGTCAGCCGTTTGAGGTGATCGAAGAAAAAATGCTTTTAGATCATAACTGCATGCTCTATAGCATGTATGAGGCTGTATTCGGATTAAGAATTCTTTATGTGGAGGAACGGGTAAAGGCGGTTTTAGGAGAAGGCGAAATTGTTGACAGATTGGGTTTGCTCGATGGTTCGCCCTTACTGAGGGTTGATCGTATTGCTTACACGTATGGAGATCGACCCGTTGAACTGAGGCGGAGTTATTGCAATACCTCTAACCATCATTATAGGAATCAAATCGTCTAATGAGCGGTTGTTGATAAAAAAATAAGGAACTAACTGTTATGAATACAAAACCGAGGCCAAAACACTTAGACCTCACCAAAATCAGGTTACCCCTTCCAGGATTTGTCTCAATTCTTCATCGGGTGAGTGGTCTGGGTATGTTCTTGATGATCGGGGTCCTCTTGGGTGTTTTATCGTTAAGTTTGGAGCTGTCTCTTATACACATCTCCGAGCCCACGAGACCTCTCTA
>CAJXPC010000097.1 GCA_913057845.1 uncultured Pseudomonadota bacterium | reverse complement strand
GCCTTCTGAATGACGCCAGCCATCTTCGCTCTATCTTGCTCTGCGCTGTTGGCAGGTTGGAGAGCAATGCTGTTGGCTTCCAGAAAGGTTCTTGCCGTTGATGCCTTAACGCCAAAATTGGTATTTTCTGGAATGTAGTTATCTCGCTTGAACATCGTAGATTTGTTAATCGCAGATATCGCTATGGCTACCACATTACCTTTTGAATCAACGATGGGGCCTCCAGAGCTTCCGGGCTGAATGGCGGCATCAATTTGTATTTGAGAATAATTATTCTTCATGCCTGCAAGTGAGCTGACGACGCCTTTCGTAACCTTAACCGATGAACTTAGCTGCTCAGATAAAGGAAAGCCGGCAACCACAATATCTTCGAGAAGCTCTGCATTCCGAGTGCTGATTTTGAAAATCTCTTCGGGCGTGTAGTCAGCTTTAAGTACGGAAAGATCATTGGTCTTGTCGCTAGCAATCACAGTCGTTTTTTCAAATCTCTCGCCGGAGAGATGCAGCACTACCAACTCGCAGTCCTCGACTACGTGATGGTTCGTCAGAAGATGGCCCGTAGACGTAATGGCAAAAGCAGACCCCGTTGAGACAGGTAAAATCTCAGTCTCAGCTTCTTTGCGCTCTACTGCATTCGCTTTGGTGGGTTCTGCAGCACCGTTAGCTAAAGCAAAACATTGTGATGCCGAATAACCACGTCGTTGGGCTTCCGCTATTTGAACAGGATAACGCTCATCCCAAGAACGACCTTTTGTACTTATTGCAAATTGGCAAGTGATGAGAGTTGATTGCTCTTGAGCGTTGTAATTGGTGTGCTGGTTAGCGTTATATATGCTATAATATCGCGCAGAATTTCTCGTATTGCACCCCGCCAACACCAATAGAAAGCAGAATGAAGCAATCCATTTTGAAACCGTTTTGAAATTGATTATCAACATTGGACGAAAGCTCGCTCTTCGCACAGTCTGCCAGAGATTTATCGGGGTCCAGTGTAACCCATTTGCGAAAATAAGGCTTTTTTTTTGCGCTTTGAACATCGATGATACCGAACAAGCCCTCCGAAAAGAAATCTCAAACGTTCCTTTCTCTAACAAAAACGGTTTTGAATCGCTACAGAGTAGTGCGTCATGAAATCAGGCGCGCGAACTTCAGCACTTAAAATACGAAAACGATAACAATTTCGTAAATAGAAATACAAATATATTTATATATAATAGTGACTTAATGCATAGGTGTAGCATGTTGTACGGGTGGCAATAGCCTCCTGCTACACCGACACCTAAACGCCCTAAGTCACGAAAATGCTGTCTAGCCGTCTTTCAAAACCCTATCTGAACGAGCAGAGTTACTGTCACTTCAGCAGGAGGATTCCTAAGATGAGAAAATCGTTTGCCGCTGTATTTTTGCTGTGCGTGAGTCTGTCAGGTAGCCCTGCTAGTGCTGGCCTTCTGAATTCAGATGGTTCGCCCGGAGCGTGGCTTATCCGGTATGGATAGAAAGGACCGGAGCTTAAACTTGAAAAGAGCTCTATGGCGCAGTGCGTGAGAGCATTAATAGATTTGAGTCGGAATAGGGTATTCAGATCAGGAATCCGAGACGGATCCTTTAATTTGGTTATTGATGGCACCAGACTTGAATTATATCGGTGGGATGTGGTGCACGTAAAAAATAAAGGATTTGAAGAAGATCACTCAACTAAAAATAAAAACGCTGAAGCAGATCCCTCAAAAAAATCAGGGGAGGATAAATACAAATTCGATATGAGCGGCATTTTTAGCGACGCGCCAGACGCCGCTTCATATGACGTACTTCGTAGAAATGAAAAAAATTACGAAGTGATTATGAGTAAGGTAAAGGGTGCGCATCATATAGTTTTTGAAGGCTGGAGTTGGGATACGGAATGTATCCGCGCAAAATAAGTCTGTGCTGCTGCTTCACCGGCTAGCCGAATATACGACGCCAAAAGCCCCTGTTTGTTTCGAAGTTCAGCGTTGCCTTAGCTTTCACCGCTGATCGATCGCTACCTAAGCAATCAGTCCCAAGAAATCATTTAAGACCCGAAAAAGACCCTTCTGACGCCGCTTTGAAGAATGTCACAAAAACTTAACAGGAGGCACGAAAGCGCCATTCACAGAAGTTTTCTGCATAATTAACAACACGTTAGAATATTACTTATTTCAGTAAAGCAATCTGGGCCCCAAACTTCGGCAGCAATCTTATCAACGTCATTGCGTCAGGATTCTACTGCATGCATTAGAGTAGAATGACCAACGCAATCATCATAGGCTTCGATACAGAATTCGTCCTTACGGGTGCCGTTGTTAGATGCTTAATATGCGAAACGTTGTATGATCCTTAACTGTACCCAGTATGGGGAATAGGAGGAGAATGTTGGAAGGTGTGAGGTAACACCTCCCGTACTCCTAATAACCTATATATCAATTATAAATATAATATTAACAATAGGATAATTAACTTATGAAAGATTGGAGGTCTAAGCGTCACTTAAGATTTCATTCTATTACCGACCAGATTGTAGGTGAGATACAAGAGCATGTTTGGCTTACGGAAGGACGGGCTAAACGACGTCTAGAGGGTGAATATCTTGATGCTCTTACGTACTCCGTTGAAACTCTGATTAGAGATAGTGTTTCAGTCGTCTACCAACGTCGTAGGTATGGTTCAGTCAGCATAAAAAAGAGAAAAGCTGATTATTCCGATACAGGCAGAGACCCCTTAATTCGTTATCGCATTCATATTGAACGTGCGTATCTCGGCCTCATTCAACTCGGCTATCTCATAGAGACAGAGAAAGGCTTTCATGATCGCAAAGGTCGTAAGGACGGTAAGCTCCTCAGCAGGCTCACGCGGTATAAGGCTACCGATAAACTAATCCAATTATTCACTGCAGAAGAGCAATGCATACTCCCAGCTATCATTCCTCCTGCCAGTGATCCAAATCCCATTAGAGTGCGGGTAAGGGATAAAGAGACCAATCGTAGGCAGACCCTCCCAACACCAGACACAGCCAATGTGCGTCGCATGCGATCAAATCTGGACAGAATTAATGACGTCCTAAATAGGTATTGGATTGATCTTGAGGTTGCAGATGACCTCCTCAATGAAGAATTCCACATGCTCGGTAGTCAAGAAGGCCGAGATATTCAAATCCGTATGAACCAGCGTTCATTGTATCGGGTGTTTAACGATCCCGAGCTGAAGACAGGTGGTAGGTTCTACGGTGGATGGTGGCAAAATATCCCGAGAGGCCTCCGCCAGCATCTGTTGATTGACGGTAAGCGTACGATTGAGCTGGATTACTCAAATCAACATCCAACCATCCTATATCTGAAAGAGGGTTTGGCTCCTCTGCCAGATAGTTATTCAGGCATTCTGGGTGAGCTTGAAGGACACTCGAAGGCCGCTGTTCGCTCGATGGTTAAGGTAGCTTTCAATGCGATGCTGAATGCTGGTCATAGATTACGGCAAGCACCTGAAGGCATTGAGCCAGCCAAATACGGATTGAAGTGGCGACAGATATCAGAAGCCATCGAAGCCTTTCATCAACCTATCGCCAAACACTTCTACACGGGTATTGGTTTGAGGCTTCAGCGTATGGACAGCGACATCGCTGAACGTGTGATGCTCACCTTCGCTAGACATGAAGACCGCATACCCATTCTGCCGCTACATGACAGTTTCATTCTGCATTACGGATACGAAGATATGCTGAGGCAAGCTATGGAAACAGCCTTCGAGGAATTGCTCGGGTTCAAGCCGAAAACAGCTCTCACGAAGAGGCCCAGCGTTCCCCAACCAGATTGGCTAAATATGGAATTGGATGCCATTATAGTCGCCAACAGCAACGGCCACGAGCAGCGGTTGGCAGGATTTAGGTCATTAGCTGGGTGATGGTTAGAGTAACAAAAATGCTTAGTTGCCGCCTGTCGAGCGATCCAAAGCTTTGATCTTGTCATCCAGCGTTACAAAGCCAAGTGACCAACCGCAGATAAGAAACATCATTCCTAACCCAAATAAAATGGCTGCTAAAATCTCCCCCACAAACCAAAAAGCGCTCGCGAAGGCACCTAGAGTAACGAAGATCCCCCTACTATCATAAATAGAAAACTGCCTTACGTTTTGTCTCGTCCCTTCCTGAAACTACTCGTTAGCCCAATTCTTCGAAACGATCAGAGACCGCTTACCGCCGCATCACTTAAATCTACATTGTTCGTTGAGCGAAAGCCTCAGATGCAAGACAACAGCGTTGATGCGACGGCTATCGCAAAAGAAGTCGGCATTGACAGGATACGCATCTATCGGATGTCGTAGGCAGAGGCATAGGACAAAAAGAATGAAGCTCATACTCACTGCACTCTTGATCGGGCTTTTTTTCTTTGCAGGTCTGAATGCGCAGGCTGATGAATTGGCAAAGGCTAACCGCTTGTTTGTAGCTGCGGCACAGCTCATTAAATCATCGCAAGACCGCAAGAGTGATGCGAAGAAACTCGAGCAAATTGAAACGGCTCTAGAATACCTAAACCAGATTATAAAGAGGCATCCATCCTCAGATTTGGCAGTCAAACTTATCTCTGGACAATCTGTTGGGTTTATTAATCTGGAAGAGGTGGCTGAAGCAGCAGAAAAAATTAGAGGAAAGACGACAACCGCAGCTTGTTATGGAGCACCCATAACAAAGTGTGTTTTGGAATTAGCCCTATTAGATGCAAAAAAGATTGAATGGGGATTTTGGCGCGACCTTTTGTTAGGTGAGATAAGCGCGACGTATGCGGAAGTTTTAGGTGATTTTGAAAAGGCATCAGCTGTAGTGCAGTTGGTAGAACATGCAGCTTTGCGCGCGAGCTATCTGCGGAACACTGTTTCATATCAGACCAAATCTGGAGACTTCAAAGCAGCATTTTATACAACTAAAACTATTAAAACTTTGTACTCACGCTCGAGGGCGTTGAGCACCATTGCTGAAGCACAGGCTAAAGCTGGAGATACCAAAGCGGCGCAGGCAACATTCACTTCGGTTATTAAATTAGCAAAAGAACTTTCTCTAAACAACCCGATAAAAACTAGGTCGACAGCCTTAAGTGAGGTTGCAGCAGCGCAGGCTAAGGCTGGTTTCATAAAAGGCAGCCAACTGACACTTATTTTAGCTCGTAGCGAAGCAAAGACGATCGAAGGGCCCACGGCGTACATAAGTAAAACTTTAGCGGCAAAGGCTAAGGAGGAAATTGATCGGGCATCCGGGCTTATTGCTGCAGCGAAGGCGAAGGCGGGTAATATTAAAGAATCTTTTGAATTAGCTAAAATTATTGAAAATGCTGAGTACCGCTCGTCAGCTCTGATTAGCGTTGCAGAAGTACAGGCAACGGCCGAAAAAATCGAAGCAGCAAAAGCATCACTTAAGCTCGCACTCAGCGCAGCAATAACGATTCAAGATGCAGAGGCGCGCGGACCACTTTTGAACAGGATTGCTCGAGCTTTAGCGCTTGTAAAATAGATATTATCGCTTGCGTCTTCTGGTAAAGAAATCATACACGAATTCGCCAATACGGACCGCAGGTCAGGTCATCAATGCCGAGAACCCCTGCCACATTTCATTCACCACTCGCCCGATAAAGAATTTGGAAACCTTCCATCAAGTGCGTGACCGCTTCGATAGCTGGAGGCGTTCGAACAGCTTAAAAACGGAGGCAGATTGGGCGAGTTGGTTAGATGTCAGAAAAAGAGATGACTTAGCGGCAGTCACAGGCCACAGAGCTAAAGGCACGTTGTTCGATCAGGCTAAGCGAGAATGGTTGCGTGCCTATGCGAATGCGGAGAACGGTCATTCAGGCGGGCGTTATAAAGAGATTGCAACAGCCCTGACGGATGCTGGCTACCCGACTACGGTTACTGATCTGAAGAATGCTAAGCGGGCTAAACCATCACCTATCGATTGGCCAGCGGAGGGAAATGCTGACATACAGGCTTTCATGCGGGTTGCTGGCAGCATTTTCGTGACTTAGGGCGTTTAGGTGTCGGTGTAGCAGGAGGCTATTGCCACCCGTACAACATGCTACACCTATGCATTAAGTCACTATTATATATAAATATATTTGTATTTCTATTTACGAAATTGGTATCGTTTTCGTATTTTAAGTGCTGAAGTTCGCGCCCCTGATTTCATGACGCACTACACTGTAGCGATCTAAACCTTTTGCGTCAGAATAAACTTATTCGATCACTGCTATTCTAATCTTGGCTGGCGACAGCTATGCTCAAAGCCTGAATACGTTACCTGCTCGCAAAAGTATAACACCGCTATCCGACTAATCTTTTGCAAACACTTCATAGAGGAATTTTATAAAATGCCTGTAAATTTTCGAGCAAAAACCGCAAAAGCTTTTGCTGCAATTTGCTCGTTTTTAATCTTGGCAAACTGTAATACGATAGATATCGTTTGGCACTCAGTACGTATATTAGAAAATCAAACACTACAGCAGTTGCGTGCTCCGGATCTAAGATTAGATAATTCTGTGGATATGGAAAGCCGCACGGATTGGTTAATTTGCAGGCAAGCAGTAAACTTACGTTCCCCGTCTTGGGACAAGCGTTACCCCGATGAAATTACAGAAGCCGAACGACGAGGCTATACTGCATCGAAATGTTTTGACTTGAGTGGCATGCGCTATCGCTAAGACCAATGATCTTTCCGTCCTTAAAGCTGCCAACAGCGCAGAGCAAGATAGAGCGAAGATGGCTGGCGTCATTCAGAAGGC
>CAJXPC010000096.1 GCA_913057845.1 uncultured Pseudomonadota bacterium | reverse complement strand
GATCTACACCTCTCTATTCGTCGGCAGCGTCAGATGTGTATAAGAGACAGCCCTGATATTAGAGGCAGGGAACAAATATTGATGGTTCATATGCGTAAAGTACCTATCGCGCCAGATGTTAAGGCGGATATTCTCGCTCGCGGCACGCCAGGGTTTTCCGGTGCCGATTTGGCTAACTTGGTAAATGAGGCGGCCTTATTTGCGGCCAGATCGAGTAAGCGCTTAGTGGACATGACGGATTTTGAGAGCGCTAAAGACAAAATCATGATGGGTGCGGAGCGTCGTTCAATGGTGATGCCCGAACATGAGCGCAAGAATACAGCCTACCATGAGTCCGGTCACGCTGTTGTAGCGAGACTCTTACCCAGAACCGATCCAGTACATAAGGTGACTATTATCCCCAGAGGTCAAGCGCTCGGCTTGACCATGCAGCTTCCACAGGAAGATCGCTACAGCATGGATAAGGAGCAGATTCTTCAAAATATATCCGTATTGTTTGGTGGACGCATTGCAGAAGAAGTTTTCATGAAACAGATGACGACTGGCGCATCAAATGATTTTGAGCGTGCAACTGATATGGCCCGTAGGATGGTTACTCAATGGGGTATGAGTGATGCGCTTGGACCGATGGTTTACGGTGAGAATGAGGGCGAAGTATTCCTCGGTAGATCAGTCACGACGACGAAGAATGTATCTGAAGCGACGATGCAACGCGTAGATGCTGAAATTAAGAAAATCATTGATGAACGATATGGATTGGCTCGCAGTTTAATAGAGGAAAATCGGGAAAAAGTCGAACTGATGGCTCAGACATTACTCGAATGGGAAACAATCGATGCTGACCAGGTCAACGACATCATGGATGGGCGTCAGCCAAGGCCGCCTAAACCTACCCAAAGGCCAGAGGAGCCAAAGAGCCCACCTGATGCGCCGAACCCAGAGCCGACGACACGACCTGCAGAGGAAATTTAGGTCGTATTTATTCAGTCGATGGATCTTAATTTTGTTTGGGGCACCTCTCACTTTAAGTTAGCCCGACCGATGGTCATGGGGGTGGTGAATGTCACCCCGGATTCTTTTTCGGATGGCGGAGACTATCTTGATCCTGAGATGGCGGTTGAACGGGCGAAAATCCTGTTTGAATCTGGGGCTGATATCATTGATGTTGGCGGGGAGTCCACCCGTCCGGGTGCGCAGTCTGCGAGTTTAGATCTAGAGCGGAGTCGAGTGATTCCAGTGATCCAGGCGTTATCGCGCTTAGGTGTCCCGGTCTCTATTGACACACAAAAGCCGCGTTTGATGGAGGAGGCGATTGAGTGTGGCGCGTGCCTCATCAACGATATCTCTGGCGCTCAGGATCCAGAGGTTGCATCTATTGCGGCGCGCACTAATGTTGGAGTTTGCGTGATGCACATGCAAGGCTCGCCTAGAGTCATGCAGCAGAATCCGAGTTATCAGGATGTTGTTCAAGAAGTATTTTCATTTTTGCAGGAGAGGGTTGTATCTTTGATTCGGTCGGGGGTGAAGCCTTCTAACATTGTGGTTGACCCTGGTTTTGGTTTTGGCAAAACGCTTGAGCATAACTTGTTGTTACTCAGAAATTTAAATAAGTTTTGTGAGCTAGGGCACCCGGTCTTGGTTGGTCTTTCGCGCAAGGCAATGTTGGGAGTCATTACGAATAAAGAGGATGCTTCAGATCGGCTGGGTTCGAGTATCGCTTCGGCTATATTTGCGGTGAGCCAAGGTGCGGATATCGTGCGAGTGCATGATGTGAATGAAACAAGAGATGCGCTTTTGGCTTGGCAGTTTTTCTCTGAGGAAACACTTAGAGGGCAGGTAAGTGACAGCACTTAAAAAGTACTTTGGTACTGATGGGATCAGAGGGGCGGTTGGAAATGATCCGATAACCCCTGACTTTATGTTGCGTTTGGGGTATGCCGCAGGAAAGGTTTTCTCGAAAACGCACGCCTCGGAGGCTGCAGGTCGTACAAAGGTACTGATCGGGAAAGACACTCGATTATCCGGATATATGCTTGAGTCAGCACTTCAGTCTGGTTTGGCAGCCGCCGGGGTGGATGTCTTGCTGACAGGGCCGCTTCCGACCCCAGGGGTAGCGTATTTGACGCGTGTGCTGCGACTGAGTGCGGGAATCGTGATAACAGCTTCTCATAATCCATACCAGGATAACGGGGTCAAGTTTTTTTCTGCTCAGGGCAGTAAATTATCGGATGCCGTTGAATTTCAGATTGAACAATATCTCGCCCAAGGGCTTGATGCGGTAATTTCAGATGATATTGGTAAAGCAAAACGAGTCGTTGATTCGGTAGGGCGATACGCGGAATTTTGTAAGAGTTCATTTCCTCAGGCGCTTGATTTATCTGGAATGAGTGTGGTTTTAGACTGCGCGCACGGGGCGACGTATCAGGTTGCCCCTGCCGTATTTAGAGAGCTTGGTGCGACAGTTACTGTCATGAGTGATGAGCCCGATGGGGTTAATATCAATCTTAATTGCGGGGCATTGCACCCGGAAGCTGTTCGTGAGCGTGTGCTCCATGAAAATGCGGACATTGGCATCAGTTTTGATGGCGACGGCGATAGACTTATGATGGTTGATGCTGAAGGGGTAATTTACGACGGTGATCAGCTTTTATATGTGATTGCGAGTCATCGAAAGTTAGACGGGCAGGATGGCATTATCGGCACTTTAATGACTAATTTAGCGATCGAAAATGGATTTAAGCGCTTGAATATTCCATTTATGCGCTCAGCTGTTGGTGACCGATACGTGTATGAAAAACTGATCGAGAACAATTGGGTGCTTGGCGGGGAGGGGTCTGGACACATTATCTGCCTTGATAAACACACTACCGGCGATGGTATCGTTTCTGCTCTCCAAGTGCTCGGAGCCTTGAGGCAGTCAAACCAGACTTTAGCGCAATGCTTGTCAGCGGTGCGGCTCTATCCTCAGTTGCTTCACAATATTCGACTAGTGCGCAAGTTGAATGATGGTGAGCTTGCCCAAATTCAAGAGGTGGGAGGCGTTATCTCGGAGCAGCTGGGACCGAAGTACCGGGTGCTCATTCGAGAATCAGGTACTGAGCCGTTGCTTCGGATCATGGTCGAGGGCGAGAGCAATACGGTCGTTAAAAAGGCTATCAAAGGCTTGGCTGATTCGATTCAGGCGCTTCTTCCTCAAAAAACTCATTAGCATTATCGGTGTTGCGGGTTTTCCCCACGGAAACATCCGCATGAGTAAGGAATCTTTAATTTTTTGCATTGCCCGTAATGACACGAGGGGGATACGTACATTTTAAATTAGTTAAAACCGAGCAGCGGCTTAGAGACGTTGTAATTTAACTGTAACACTCCATAGGTATAAAGGCTGTGAGTAAAAAGTAATTTGACGTTACCTGATAACCGTACTCATGATTTAACCTTCAAAGGAGTTTTTAATGTCTTTTCGTTTTTTAGCTTTGGTCTTGGCCACAGTTGTGATGAGCGCGCCGGCTGTTGCGCGTGATTATATATCGATCGCTGGTTCGTCAACGGTCTTTCCTTTTTCAACGATGATCGCAGAAAAATTAGGTCAAAATCCTGCCGTTAAGACACCTGTTGTTGAGTCTGGCGGATCTTCTGTCGGTAAAAAGGGTGTGTGTGATGGGATTGGTACCCAATTCATCGATATTGGTAATGCTTCTTCGCGCATGAAAACCAAAGAACTTAAATATTGTGATGAACATGGTGTGGCGCTCACTGAGATAAAAGTGGGTTATGACGGTATCGTTTTGGCAAACTCAAAAGATGCGCCATTATTACAAATTTCTCGATCTGACTTGGGTAAGGCATTGACGGCTGAAGTGCCCGATGAGGCGGGTCAAAACTGGATCCCCAACCCTTATAAAAAATGGTCTGAGTTGAACCCAGCCTACCCTGATGTTGCCATTAGAGTCTATGGACCACCAACAACGTCAGGCACGAGAGCGTCATTTGCTGAGATCATTAATGAAAAGTCTTATTGTGGGAAGGACGAGGTCGCTAAGGCTCTATCCTTGGCTCGAGATGATAAGAAGGGAAAAAAATGCCGCGCCATGCGTACTGACGGAGCTTACATAGAGGCGGGTGAACAGGACAACCTGATTGTTCAAAAGCTAGCTGAGGATCCAACTGCGTTCGGTATCTTTGGATTCTCCTATCTGGATCAAAACTCTGATAGCATCCAGGGTTCTGAGCTAGATGGTGTGGCGCCCACATTTGAGGCGATTGGCGGGGGTGAGTATAAGGCTTCGCGTGCGCTATACTTTTATGTGAAACATGCGCACATTGGCGTAGTGCCTGGTATAAACGAGTTCATGACTGAGTGGACAAAACACTGGGGTGATGACGGGATTCTTGCAGATGCTGGTATGATTCCAATGAGTAAAGCTGAACGCAAAGAAATGATGGATCGTATGAATGATCTGCCAGTTCTGAAGAAGGGTGACCTTAAGTAGTAGAAGTCAAATAGGTTCGCTAAGGAGCTAGCTTTTGACTTAAGGCTAGCTCCTTTTGCATTTGAAAAGGGATGTATACGGTGTCATTAACAAGTCTATTGCTCGCGGTGCTCGTTATTGGCGGAGTTTATTTCTACCTGGGCCAACGCTGGGGTGCGAGACAGTGGCTCGCCTCAGTTAAGTTACATTCGCTGCCCCGTTAC
The DNA here is from genome assembly GCA_913057845.1 of uncultured Pseudomonadota bacterium. Lineage (GTDB taxonomy): Bacteria > Pseudomonadota > Gammaproteobacteria > Burkholderiales > Eutrophovitaceae > Eutrophovita. The sequence continues at coordinate 2,088 of CAJXPC010000096.1, read as the reverse complement.
TATGGATTTTGGGCGGGGATGGTGGCCGCGGTACCGGCACTTCTACTTCTCGTTAGTTTATCTCTCGCTGACGATTTTCTATTTAAATCGATGTTAAAAGACTTCTATCCTGACGACGTGATTAACGGGGATGGGGTGGCGAGAGCTATAGCCTTTACTCAGGTTATGAATTTTGTCGAGGGCATCTACTTTGGTGTGCCAGAGTCATGGGTGCGGGAGGCTGGTGATGCGTGGGTCGGATGGCAACGCGTTGCAGATCGGGTTATAGCTGTTATCACGATTGGATGTGCCCTCGCGGCAGGTTTTTTTGCATTTCGTCAAATTAACCCGTCATTCCGAGCTCGAAATGGTGTGGAGCGCATCATTTTATGGGCGCTCATAGCGAGCTCGACAATCGCAATACTAACTACCCTTGGGATCGTGTTGTCCGTGTTATTTGAGTCGATACGGTTCTTTAAACTAATTCCAATCCAGGACTTTATTTTTGGACTTGAATGGAATCCTCAGTTTGAAGGAGCTGAGCGGGCTGGATCGGGTGGCGGTACCGCTACTTATGGAATGCTGCCAATGTTTGTTGGTACATTTTTGATATCATTTGTCGCGTTAACGGTGGCAGTTCCGGTGGGCTTATTTAGCGCTATTTATCTTGCTGAGTACGCGAGTCATAGAACTCGCTCAGTCGTTAAGCCATTACTCGAGATCTTGGCGGGTGTTCCGACAGTCGTATACGGTTTCTTTGCGGCATTGACCGTTGCTCCTTTTATAAGGGCGGTTGGAGCCTCATTTGGGGTGGAGGTCGCATCTGAGTCCGCCCTTGCCGCTGGCTTGGTTATGGGCGTTATGATTATTCCATTTATTTCCTCGCTTTCCGATGATGTTATCAACGCTGTACCGCAATCACTTCGTGATGCAGCCTATGGATTAGGCTCAACAAAAAGTGAGGCGATTCGTCAGGTGGTATTGCCATCTGCACTACCTGGGATTGTCGCGGCAATCATTCTTGCTGTATCTCGGGCTATTGGCGAAACCATGATTGTGGTGATGGCGGCGGGTTTGGCGGCCAACTTGTCATTTAACCCCTTAGATGCGGTTACAACTGTGACATCACAAATTGTTACTATTTTGGTGGGTGATCAGGAGTTTGAGTCCGCAAAAACGCTGTCTGCTTTTGCTTTGGCTTTAGTGTTAATTATTATTACTTTGGGGCTCAATTTCTTCGCGTTGCAAGTTGTGAAGCGATATCGAGAACAATATGATTGATTCAAATACGAGTGGTGCTTTGACGCCTCAAGAGACGGCTATTCGGGTGGCAGCAACACTCAAGAGGAGGGGGCGTAGCGAGCGACGTTTTCGATATTTTGGCGTCGGAGCAATCACGCTAGCACTCTGTTTTCTGGTGTTTTTATTCGCGGGAATATTGTCAAAAGGTATTCCTGGTATGTTCCAGCACTACGTGACCCTAGAGGTCATGCTGGATAAAGAGAGAATGGACCCAAAGGGCGACATGAGCGCAGGGTCTCTCTACTCCGGCGATGCTGTTAGTTTGGTGGGCGAGGCTTTATTACGCACTTTGGGTGATCCGGAAGGCCGAAAAGATAAGCGTGCAGCCCGATCGATATTATCTTCAGGCTCAGCATTGCGGTTGACTGAGTTCGCACTGAAGCATCCAGAGCTTATCGGCCAACGCGTTCCAGTGAAACTTGCCGTTGATGATGATATTGATTCATTCATGCGCGGGTTCATCTCGAGGGATACGCCGGAATCTGATAGGCGGCTAAGTGACCGGACGATTGAGTTTGTCGACGTATTGAATCAGGCGTCTTTAATTTCCTATGAGTTCAGTGATTATCTGTTTCTTGGCTCCGCATCAAGGAACGCGGAAATTGCTGGTATTAAGGGCGCATTAATAGGATCGATTTGGACCTTAGGCGTCTGCCTTTTGATCGCTTTCCCGTTGGGCGTAGCGACTGCCGTTTATCTAGAAGAAATTGCCCCTAAAAACCGTATGACGGAGATTATTGAAATCAACATTAATAATTTGGCAGCCTGTCTCTTATACACATCTGACGCTGCCGACGAATAGAGAGG
>CAJXPC010000095.1 GCA_913057845.1 uncultured Pseudomonadota bacterium | reverse complement strand
GTTTCCCTCAAAGGTTTTAAGTGTCATTGGTGCCTCTCTATTTTTTCGTGTAATTAAAGATTTCTAGAAGCGTATTGTGCCGGCCTAATTGCAATCGATCCAACAAATAAAAAAATAACCATTAATTGATTAAATCGATTACTAATTCGCTAATCTTTAGGGTTTCTTATGCGCATTATTGAGCGGTGTGGTTCTTTGCGTGCTGCCTGCCTTTTATGTCATTGGTCGTTACTAGCTTTTTTCGCCTGCCCGTAGGTTTGGAATTTTTTCAGTACGGTTTGCATTTCAATTTTGGATAAAATTTTCGGTTTTCCAACTTGCAACGCCCTCCAGTATTGTTCGCATAGCGCCTCGACTTCGACGGCCAGCTTAAGTGCGCCCTCGACCGTTTCGCCAACACAGATCATTCCATGGTTCGCGAGTAGACAGGCTTTACGATCTTTAAGGGCGGAAAGAGCATAATCAGAAAGTTTTTGTGTTCCGAACGTTGTGTAGCGTGCGCATCGAATGTTGTTGCCACCACATACTGCGACCATGTAATGGAACGCTGGAATGGTCATCCTAAGGCAAGAAAGGGATGTCGCGAAGCTGGAGTGCGTGTGCACGATGGCGCCGACGTCAGAACGATTTCGATAAATATCGTGATGGAATCGCCATTCGGAAGACGGCGCATATTTCCCATGTGCATTAGCCAAGTCATCGATGTAGACAATATCCTTAGGCTTGGTTATTTCATAGCGCAATCCTGACGGCGTTATTAGACACCCTCGATCATGACGAGCACTAACATTGCCTGATGTGCCGCGATTAATGCCTAACGCGTTCATTGCAATCGAGCTTTCGATAATTTGGCGACGGATATTCAGTTCTGAGGTCATTAGTTGCCTATTAATTTTTTATGAAGTGTACAACGCCGCCTTCTGTTTCACTTTGTTGGCGTGTGAGCTCTCCCTCCCACCAAAGAAAATTAAGGTGTGCAATTGCCTCCCCCATAGCAAAAAATGTCTGATAGGTGTCGAGTGTCCTTTCGAACAGCAAAGGCAAAACCTGGAACGCATTTTTTGGCTCATCACAAACAGAGAGTAGCTTATTAAGGCGTTCTTCATGATGCATTTTAAGTTCGTGGATTCTAGAGTGCATCCCTATAAATGGTAGGCCATGTGAGGGGAGAACGAGCGTGTCGACGGGTAGGTCTTGAAAGAGATCAATGGACGTTAAAAACTCCTTTAACGGATTGCTCTCTGAGCTATAAGGCCACACGGCCACATTCGTCGATATCTTTGGCAGCAACATGTCTCCAGAGATAAGTACTTGTTCCGTTTCGCAGAAAAGAGAAAGGTGTTCAGGAGAGTGCCCACTTCCGACAATGATTTGCCACGAGCTTTCGCCAACGTCTAATGTCTCTCCATTTGTGATTCTGAGGAAAGAAGTTGGTAGCGAGCGAACTAACGCTTTGTAATGGTCGCCTTTTGCTGAGACGGAGTCAACTTCATCGTCCGGTAGCCCGTGTTGTCGGAATAATGCCCCAGTTGCCTGTGCGCTGTGGGTGGCAGTTTTGTCAAAAACTGCGTGTGCTGTTAAGAACTCTGAGGAACTCATCCACACCGATGCAAGCGAGCGTTTACTCAGCCAGTCCGCATTCCCTATGTGGTCCGGATGGTAGTGGGTCACGATAATTTTTGAGATTTCAGAACCACTTAGCTCGCCATCCAAGATGTTCCTCCAGCCGTCCTGGCTGCGGTCATCGGAAACCCCTGTGTCAACAATAACCCACTTATCGTGGTCTTGGAGTAGCCATGTATTGATGTGGTCTAGAGCGAAGGGTAGATCGTGTCGACACCAGTGAATTCCATTGGCTACTTGGTGATGCGCGCCTGATTTAGGGATTGCTGCAAACGGAAACCTGAGCGAAGAAGATGACGATTGAGAAATTTTTTTCAGAGGCATTTGAAAGTCATAGGTGTTTTAAGAGCCGGCTTTTTGCAACGTATTTTGATAGCGCTAATTATATAGGGTGCCATTCCGCCCAGGCAGAGAAACCTTAGGAGAAGGATTTAGCTCGGAGACGTATTATAATTGTTCATATAAAAAGTATAGTCGCGCTGCTGGGTGATTTTTAGAGCACAGTCGTGGCCGGATTTATTTATCTGGAATTAACGGGGATGGAAATATTTTCAGAGGTCGAATGAAAATGAACGAACATGATGTGGTGATAGTCTCGGTCGCTCGAACTCCGATGGGAGGGCTTCAAGGATGCTTCAAGGGTCTCACGGCCTCCCAATTGGGGGCAATATCAATTAAGGCGGCGGTTGACCGAGCTCAAGTATCCGTCGAGTCGATCGAAGAGCTCGTTATGGGTTGTGTGTTGCCCGCAGGACAGGGGCAGGCGCCAGCTAGGCAGGCATCGATTGGTGCAGGGCTGCCGCTCTCAGTCGGCTGCACCACCATCAATAAAATGTGTGGTTCAGGAATGAAGGCAGTGATGTTGACCCATGATTTGATCAAGGCAGGGAGTGCTCAAGTCGCTGTGGCGGGAGGTATGGAGAGTATGACGAATGCGCCCTATCTTTTGCCGCGCGCTCGGTCGGGTTACCGACTTGGGCACCAGGAAGTAAAGGATCATATGTTTCTGGATGGGCTTGAAGATGCATATGACAAGGGACGCTTAATGGGCGCTTATGCGGAGGATTGTGCCGGCACATACCAATTTTCGAGGGAACAACAAGACGCTTTTTCGATAGAGTCTCTAGAGCGTGCGAAGAGGGCCAACGAGGATGGTTCATTTGATTGGGAGATTGTCCCGGTTGAAATTTCTAGTAGAGGAAAAAACGAGTTTGTCGGTCGAGATGAACAGCCTTTTAAAGCTGACTTAGCAAAGATTCCAACGCTTAAACCCGTCTTTAAGAAAGGCGGGACGTTAACGGCGGCGAATTCGAGTTCAATCTCTGACGGTGCGGCGGCTTTGGTGTTGATGTCCCGAAAAGCTGCAAATGAGCTTGGTATAACGCCTCTAGCTCGTATAGTTGCCCACTCAACACACGCCCAGGAGCCAGGACTATTTACTACAGCGCCGATCGGTGCTTTAGAAAAGGTTTTTGTCAAAACTGGTTGGTCCTCTAAAGACGTCGACCTGTTTGAAATAAACGAGGCTTTTGCCGTTGTTCCTATGGCAGTGATGGAGGCACATAAACTTGATCATCAAAGAGTTAATGTACATGGTGGAGCCTGTGCGCTTGGTCATCCTATTGGAGCATCGGGTGCCAGAATTTTGGTGACGCTAATCGGAGCATTGCGTAAGACGGGAGGACGTAGAGGGGTGGCATCTCTTTGTCTTGGGGGTGGCGAGGCTACTGCGGTGGCGCTTGAAATAGAGAGTCTTTAGCGATTAAAGATTTGATCATATGGTTCAATAGGGAGTTTAGAGATGCAAGCCAGCACTAATGAAATCGAGTTTTACTTTGATTTTTCTTCGCCATTTGGATACTTTACGGCTACTAAGATTAAGGCGATTGGCGATGAGTTTGGTCGAGAGGTTTCTTGGAAACCATTTATGATTGCTGCCGCACTTAAAGTGACGGGGGGTATGCCTCTTCCGATGGTGCCTTTGAAAGGTGAGTATTCGAAAAGAGACATGGAGCGCACGTCGAGGCTTTGGGGCATCCCCTATAAACAACCTGATAAATTCCCGATTTCCAGTCAAGCGCCCTGTCGTTTAATTTATTGGCTGCAAGCTGCGGCCCCAGACAGGCAAGAAGAAGCAATTTTGAAGTTGTATGAGGCTTATTTCGTGCAAGGGTTAGATATATCCTCGCCTGCAGTGGCCGCCCAGATTATTTCTTCAATTAAGGGATCTGAGGAGGAGTTGATTGCTGTGACTCAGAATCCGGAAATGAAAGCACGCTTAAAAGATGAGTGTGACTTAGCCATTCAAAAAGGTGTTTTTGGATCCCCGTATATCATTGTTGATGGTGAGCCGTTTTGGGGCTCTGATCGCCTCGATCAGGTTCAAGAATGGTTGCGAACCGGCGGTTTTTAAAGGGCAGGAAAATGATATTGAAAAAAGGGATTAAGGATTTAGTCTCAGAGGCAAATCAAGTGGTGCAAACCATACCGATTGATGAGGCTATTGCGAAAGTCGATGATGCTGACACATTGTTCGTGGATGTCAGGGATGTTCGGGAGTTAGAGCGCGAAGGAATGATTCCTGGCGCATTTCATGCCCCGAGAGGAATGTTAGAGTTTTGGATCGATCCTAATAGCCCTTACTACAAAGAGGTCTTTGGTAGCGGAAAAACTTTTTATTTCTACTGTGCATCTGCATGGCGGTCTGCCTTAGCTACCAAGACAGCACAAGATATGGGATTGCAGAATGTTGCACATATTGAAGGTGGGTTTAGTAATTGGAAACAAGTTGGTGGTCCTGTCTCTGAAAGGTCTAAAGTCGTGCCTAAATGAATAAAATTAAAACCAGATTAAATGTTCGATCTGAGGGCTTCCTGAGTAGCCGAACAGCGATGGAAGCATTGGTGGAAGACTTGAAGAAAAAATATGCGCAAGTCTGCGTTGGCGGCTCTGAAGCTGCGCGCGCAAAACACCTGGCTAGAGGAAAGCTGCTGCCGCGCCAGAGAATCGATGCGCTGCTAGACGACGGTACGCCGTTTCTAGAGATGTCTCAGCTCGCCGCGTATGGTATGTATGAGAACGCGGTTCCTTCAGCTGGCATTGTCACCGGAATAGGGCGGGTATCCGGGGTGGAATGCATGATTGTCGCAAACGACGCCACTGTTAAGGGCGGTACTTATTTTCCAATGACCGTTAAGAAGCATCTCAGAGCTCAAGAAGTTGCACAGCAAAATAATTTACCGTGTATTTATCTGGTTGATTCTGGCGGAGGGAACCTGCCTAATCAGGATGAGATTTTTGCAGATAGAGAGCATTTTGGCCGTATATTTTTTAATCAAGCAAATATGTCGTCCCAGGGTATTCCACAGATTGCGTGTGTTATGGGGTCGTGTACGGCCGGCGGAGCTTATGTGCCTGCGATGTCAGATGAATCAGTGATCGTTAAACAACAAGGAACCATATTCCTCGGTGGACCACCTTTGGTAAAAGCGGCTACTGGGGAGATCGTGAGTGCAGAGGACCTCGGCGGAGCGGACGTTCATACGCGGATATCAGGGGTTGTTGATCACTATGCGCAAAATGATCACCATGCTCTTGAGACTGTTCGGACCATCGTTCGCAATTTAAACCGAAGGAAATCAGTCGTTTTAAATGTTCTGAATCCAGTAGAACCGGGTTACCCAACGGAGGACATATATGGGGTAATCCCACAGGATCCCCGTAAACCATATGATGTAAGGGAAATTATTGCTCGTATAGTAGATGGAAGTGAATTCGATGAATTTAAGGCGTTATATGGCACAACGCTCGTCACGGGTTTTGCACATATAAACGGTTATCCTGTAGGGGTTATAGCTAACAACGGTATTTTGTTTTCTGAGTCTTCCCTTAAGGGCGCTCATTTTATTGAATTATGTTGTCAGCGAAAAATCCCTTTAGTCTTTTTGCAAAATATTACTGGATTTATGGTGGGTCAAAAATATGAATCCGGCGGCATAGCGAAGGATGGTGCGAAGTTGGTTACTGCGGTAGCTACCGCTAAAGTACCCAAATTCACTGTCATCATCGGGGGCAGCTTTGGTGCAGGTAACTACGGAATGTGTGGACGGGCTTATTCGCCGAGATTTCTTTGGATGTGGCCTAACGCCAGAATATCAATAATGGGTGGTGAGCAGGCGGCGAGTGTGCTGTCGACAGTGAAACGCGAAGCAATGGAGCGTTTGGGACAAGCGTGGTCATCAGATGAAGAAGAGTCATTTAGGCGTCCGTTAATAGAACAATACGAGCATCAAGGGCATCCTTATTATGCAACCGCTCGGCTTTGGGATGATGGTGTTATCGACCCGGCCCAGACCCGACGTGTTTTAAGCTTAGCAATTTCCGCAGCGCTAAATGCGCCTATTCCAGAAACACGATTTGGCGTATTTCGAATGTAACGAAAGGTAATTATGATTTACACAACACCCGAACATGATGCATTACGCGAGCAAGTCGCTCGGTTTTTAGAGCGCGAAGTTGAGCCTCATGGTCTTCAATGGGAGGAGCAGGGTTACACCCCAAGAGAGGTGCTGCGAAAGATGGGGAAGCTCGGTTGGTTGGGGATGACTTATCCAAGTGAGTATGGTGGAGCTGAAACGGATTTTCTTACGTCTGTTGTTTTTCAGGAAGCACTATCCATGTCTACATTCGGTGGGTTTATCGTTACTGTATTGGTACATACCGATATGGCCTCACCACACTTAATAGATGCCGGCACCCCTGAGCAAATACAAACCTATCTGCCTAGGATTATTTCAGGTGAGTTAATCACGGCGGTGGGAATTTCCGAGTCTGACGCGGGCTCTGACGTTGCAGGAATAAGAACCACAGCTAGACGGGATGGTAGTGATTGGGTGCTGAACGGTTCCAAAATGTTCATCACAAACGGTGTTCATGCTGACCTCTATTTTATTGCTGCGAAGACTGACCTTGAGGCAAAGGGCTCCCGGGGCATTTCGATGTTCCTTGTCGAAAAAGGTACTCCAGGGTTTTCTGTGGGCCGCAAATTAGATAAACAAGGTTGGTGTTCATCTGATACTGCAGAACTAGTTTTCGATGAATGTCGGTTACCTGCAGCAAACCTTTTGGGAGAGGAGAATCGTGGGTTCTACGCGGTCATGAATAATTTCCAAATCGAACGAATTGCTTTGGGGCTGTCTCTTATACACATCTCCGAGCCCACGAGACCTCTCTACATCT
>CAJXPC010000094.1 GCA_913057845.1 uncultured Pseudomonadota bacterium | reverse complement strand
CTCGGAGATGTGTATAAGAGACAGGTCTTGTTCTCTTCGCTCAGCTTGTAAGCCGGGCGCAATTGCTAATAACCCTCGTGCTGTTTTAACTGTCAGATGCGTCGTGCTGGCTTTGTTGAAAAATGGATACCAAATTCTACTGCCAGGTAAGAAAGCTCCTGAGGCGCTTCCTGACCAATCTACGCGACCAGACATGTCAGCCATTACGCCTGGTTCGTTTGATTCAGGCAGCATTAAGGAATACTTGATTGTTACAGAGGTTTCTCTCTGTCCGTTATTGAGAGAGAAGATGTGCGTGTCAATTGATTGGGATACTGCGACTGCGAGAGGGCGTGCTGTATCTACAGAATGTAGCGTTACATCTTTTGATAAAAAGAATTTTGGTGAGTGTGGTGAAAGGTTGGTTGTGGCTTGGATGTGTACTTGTCTCGTATGTTCCTCATATGTGATATCAAGGACTACGTGAGGTACTTCAGTTGCAAGAACTTGTAATGAGCTGCATCCAAGGGTTAAGGTTAAGAACCAAACGCCTAGGTCTAGGCGAATTCGAGAAAATTTCATTTGATGACTATCAAGGGTATTTTAGCGATGAGATCTAAGGATTGATCATTACGTTTGATTCTAATTGGTAACCAGTAACCCGCCGCTTGGTTTTGGATCAGCGCAATCAATTCAGCGCTTGTCGAGACGGCTTGGCCAGCAACTTCAACAATGATGTCGTTCGTTTGAAGTCCTGATTGGGCTGCGATACTGTTGACTAGTACATCGCCTACTACTATTCCATTGTCACTATCGATTAATAAAATTCCTAGTTTATGTTTTTTACTTTCCATGGAGATCTTTGGCGTTATGAATATGGCATCCGCAATTAAATTGCCATCTTGGTCAGTTAGATCTAACGAAGTACATGGTTCTCCGGCCGCTGTTGGAATCCAGGTCAAGATGTTAAAGTCATCAATCGAATTCAGTTGGTGTTCTACCCCGTAGCCGTATGTTAAGTGTCCTGATCCGAGAATTCCAACGACTACGCGAGAGGTATCTTTCTTCGCCTTTACTAACCTTTCCGCGAAAGCTCGATCCCACGTCAACTGAGCTTCTATGAAGTAATCCAGTTGTTTTTCATCACTGCCCTCATGTTGGTGAAAAACGTCTGTAAGTGCTGCGCGATACCTTGAAGAGGCAGGAGCGGGCTCTGAGATGCCTCGATCCGTCTTTGCGCTATTTGCATGCCACCCATTCGTAGATACTTCCGATATAAGTTCTCTCGATATGTTTAGTGCATACAATGGGACTTGGTTGTCCCTAGCGAAGTTTAATATTGGCGCATATAGCTCGACATCAAAGCGCCACAAGTCATACCAATTTGACTGTGACAAAAATTCTTTTAATGTTAATTCTCCGTTAACCCAGGCATCTAACGTGGGTTGGCTCGCGCGCGGCAGCATTTCCAGGCCAATTGCAATGTGATCTTTGTGGGAGAGTAAAGCTGAGAGCATTTGAGTTTGCCAACGATGGTGCGGGGCTGAGTCATGTTGCTCACCTAACAAAATGAAATCCATGTCTTCGGTGCTGCTGATGACAGATGAATGCTTGACGGGGAATAAATCCGGGTCATCTGGAATAACCCAAGTTCCTGGGGTGTTACATGAGACGTCAAGATCAATAGACCAAGCTTCAGATAGAGATAAGGAACTGACGATTAAAACTGTTAATAAAATCCCTGATATAGAAAAAGCCTGCATGATGTTATAGCCTTTTTTGCGCGCTAGAAATAGTGGTTTTTGTGTATGCTCTTGTTTTTGAGGTGATTCAGTGATTTAAGTTCGCGTTTATTCTGTTGGATCAGTTGGGGTTGTTGATTTAAGCACTCCGGACTCCCTAGCATTAATCTTTTCATGTATAAAATCTCGATGAGCTACATACAATAAATCCGATATTTTTCGAATGATATGGTCCTCATTTGGGTCAACGTAATTATCAGAATGAGCCACTGACCACATGGCTTTTATAAGCGCGCACTTTTGCCCATACGAGAATTGCTCGTTAATGATTTTTGCAAGTGGATGGTATGCGGTGGGCCGATTTTGGGGTTGTGATGCTTCAATTAAAAGTTGATCGGCCTCTGCTTTACTGATTCTAATGAGATGTCGCAGTGATTCTGCAGCTATCTCTAAATCTTTATTTGTTACGTCAGCATCAACTCGAGCGGCTTCGTAGAGTAGAGAAGCCAGTGCGCGACTAATGTCAGTTGGCGCCAAGTTATCATTGGAGTTCGTTGATCTCGAATCAAGTAATCGAGAAATTCTTTTAATAAATTGCATCATATTTAATCAACTTTTTCGTTTGAGTTTTTTAAACCTATTTCTTTAACATTAGTCTATCTTACAGTCTGTTCAATAAATTTAATTTGGAGCTTCTAGTAAATAATTTAGCATGAAAAAACATATCAAAATTAGAGGGGCAACTCAAAATAATCTTAAGAATATTGATCTAGATTTGCCTCTGGGAGAAGTGATTGCGGTCACTGGATTGTCTGGGTCAGGTAAGTCTTCCCTTGTTTTTGATACGCTCTATGCGGAAGGTCAAAGACGGTATGTGGAGACTTTCTCGTCTTATGCCAGACAATTTCTCGATCGAATGGATCGTCCGTCGGTTGCGAGTATCGAGGGTATTCCTCCAGCTATCGCTATTCACCAAGTTAACTCAGTTAAGACATCGCGTTCTACCGTTGGCACGATGACCGAATTGGCCGATTACTTGAAGTTACTGTTTGCTAAATACGCAAGCCTCTATTGCCGAAGCTGTACGCAACCTATTGAGATTGATGATGTCGACAGCATTATTATTGTGCTTCGTGATAAGGGGTGGAGTCGAGTTGTGGTATCCGCGCCAGTTATGGTCCCGGATAATTTTACGAGAGAAGAGATAGAGGGGTATCTGAAAGCGCAGGGATATGACCGTTTCATTGAATTGATGGGGCAAACACATGTGATTATTGATCGTTTTGATATCAATCGTGTCGAAGATACGAGGGTGAGAGAGGGGCTAGAGGCAGCATTCCGGATAGGACAAGGTAAATGCTCAGCCACACTTCACGCAAAGGGGGAAGCGCCAGGTGTCCCCTTAACTTTTAGTAATCGTTTTCATTGTGCTGGCTGTGATATCGATTACTCGCCGCCGAGCCCGGGACTTTTCTCGTTCAATTCGCCCGTTGGTGCTTGCTCGACCTGTCGTGGATTTGGTCGCGTGATTGGTGTGGACATGGATTCTGTTGTTGTAGACCCTAAACTATCTCTTTCTGAGGGCGTGATACGACCATGGCAGACAGATAGTTATTCCGGGTCTCAAGATGACCTCATCGAATACGCGCAGCGACAAGGTGTGCCTCTGAATATGCCTTGGTGTGAGATGTCCGATACGCACAAACAATGGGTTTTAGAGGGAGAGCCAGAATGGGTCAGTTGGCGCAAGTCGTGGCCCAAATATTGGTATGGGGTCAGACACTTTTTTGATTGGCTCGAGACAAAAGCATACAAAATGCACATTCGAGTGCTCCTCGCGAAGTACCGTTCATATTCGTCTTGTCCAGCTTGTCATGGGAGTCGTTTAAAACCCAATGCCCTGCTTTGGCGAATCGGTTTTGCTAAGAGCTCGGTGAATCTTTTTGAACATCCAGAGCTGGATTGGACTCTAGAGCAATTGAAATCAATCAAGGGGTTATCAATACATCAGTTGAATACCTTACCTATTTGGGATTTAAAGCGATTTATCAATGAAGAAAAAGAAAGCTGGCAAAGAGGCCGCAAAGATGAATCAAGCCAGTTGGTTCTCGATCAAATCATATCCAGATTAGAGTTCCTTGAAGAGGTGGGTTTGGGTTACTTGACGCTGGATAGACAGTCTAGAACGCTATCAGGAGGTGAGACCCAACGGCTAAATTTGGCGACAGCGTTAGGCGCGTCTCTGACTCAAACTTTGTTTTTGCTGGATGAGCCGTCCATTGGTTTGCACCCTAGAGATGTGGATAGAATTATCACTGTAATTCAGAGGCTTAGAAACAATGGCAATACGATCGTAGTTGTTGAGCACGATCCACAAATCATACGATCTGCTGGTTTTTTGCTCGATATCGGGCCAGGAGCAGGAGAGGGTGGTGGCCATGTTGAGTTTTTTGGACGTAGCCGGGACCTTACGTCAAGCTCTGGGCTTACGGCTCAATATCTCTTGGGTGAGCGGACAATCGGTGACTCGGTAGCAGGAAAGCCAATTAAATCGTCTCAAACGCAGTGGCTGAGCGTTTTAGGTGCTTGCCGTAATAATCTTAAGCATATTGATGTGGATATTCCGCTTGGGCATCTGGTCGCTATTACAGGAGTCTCCGGATCTGGAAAGTCGACTCTCGTAGAGGACACCCTATTTAGGGAGATGACCCGAAATTTAACAGGTCGGGGGATTGCTGATGATGGTTTACGCGGTTTTAGTAATTTACATCTCATTGACCGCGTGATCATGCTTGATCAAAGACCAATTGGTAAATCGTCACGTTCTAATCCATTGAGTTACGTCGGTGCTCTCGATCCTATTCGAGACATCTTCGCAGCCTCCGCAGGCGCACGCCAAGGTAAATATGACAAGAGCTATTTCAGTTTTAATGCGGGCAAAGGGCGTTGTCAAACTTGTTTGGGTAGTGGATTCGAACTGGTAGAGATGCAGTTTCTATCCGATGTATATCTGCGCTGTAACGAATGTGATGGTAAGAGATATGGCTCGGATATTTTGAAGATTGAGATCGATTTACCAACCGTAGGTATGGTGAATATTGACGATGTTCTAAACCTAACAATATCTGAGGCAATTCAGACCTTTAACCAGGTGCCAAAAGTGTGTCGCAAGTTACAGCCGCTAATTGATGTCGGCCTGGGCTACCTGAGACTTGGACAACCTGTGCCGACGCTATCTGGGGGGGAGGCTCAGAGGCTAAAACTTGCCAGTTATATCTCTGAAGCTTCAAGCCAGTCGGTTGATAAAACACTTTTTTTACTCGATGAACCAACAACTGGACTTCACTTTCATGATATCCAAAAATTACTGCTGGCACTGCGAGCACTCGTAAACCTTGGGGCTTCGGTAGTTATGGTGGAGCATAATCTCGACTTGATTGCAGCCTCTGATTGGATTGTCGACTTAGGTCCAGAGGGTGGGGATGGGGGTGGTCAGGTCGTCTCATTCGGTGCGCCTGAGGATGTATGTGCAGATCCATCGTCTTTAACAGGGCGTGAGTTAAGTCGTGAAGATAGCAGAGCAAGCTACGAGCAGATGAATAGACAGATCACTCTGGATGAAAAAGCTCGCGACTCATTTCCAAGTGCGATCTCAATCAGGAATGCCAGAGAAAATAACTTGAAAAATATTAGCTTAGATATTCCTCACGAAAAATTGACAGTGATCACCGGTCTTAGTGGCAGCGGGAAATCCTCTTTAGCGTTTGACATTATTTACGGTGAAGGTCAGAGACGTTATTTGGAGTCGTTGAATGCCTACGCTAGGCAATTTATCCAAGTAGGGAAAAAGCCCGATGTGGACGCGGTGTATGGTATTCCTCCAGCAGTAGCCATTGAGCAACGTACCAGTCGAGGTGGGATTAAAAGTACTGTGGGAACGGTAACAGAGACGTACCATTATTTACGCTTATTGATGTCCAAGATCGGTGATCAATTTTGTCCTGATTGTCAGGTGAAAATCAAGCCGCAAACACGGACCGCAATTGTAGATCGCCTCTTACAAGATTATACCGGTCGCCATATTGGTTTTTTATCACCTTTGGTTCGTGCAAGAAAGGGTGTGTATAAGGAGTTGGCTGAGACTTATCGAAAGAAAGGTTTTGCACACCTATTGGTTGATAACGTTTTTGTGGCGACAGGTGATTTTCCAGCCTTAGATAGATATGTGGAACATACTATTGAGCTTCCAGTCGCTAGTATTAATGTGTCTGATTCTCTGCGTGTTGAGTTGATGGATATTGTTGAGTCAGCTTTGAATTATGGAGATGGATTTTTTCATGTCATCTCTGATATTGATACCTTGTTAGAAGGTGGTGCTTTTGGCCAGGAAAGTTTTTCCATTAAGCGCGCCTGCCCTTCTTGCCAAAAATCATTCGATGAGCTTGATCCGCGTCTATTTTCCTTTAATTCAAAATATGGATGGTGTGAGCCTTGTCAGGGAACAGGTCAGTTCCAAGATGTAAAGATAAGTGTTGTAAGGCATCTCAAGGATGAAATTGAGGCGGAAGCTGAGAGAGCTAAACATACGCACGACCCGGCGGGTGTGATCTGCGAATCCTGTGATGGATATCGTTTGAACCAACAAGCGGTGAGTGTTTTTTGGAATGATCTTTCTATCTCGGATTTGGTTTCTACTCCTGTGGGTTCGTTGCATCAGATACTTTTAGACATCACGCTTACCTCGCGTGAACAATTGATCGCAAAGGATTTACTTGGCGAAGTTTTGTCCCGATTAAAATTCATGACTGAGGTTGGTCTGTCTTATCTCACTTTAAATCGATCTGCCCCCACGCTCAGCGGTGGAGAGGCTCAGAGAATGCGGCTGTCAGCCCAACTGGGTTCAAACTTAAGAGGTGCTGTCTATGTTCTAGATGAACCTACGATTGGTCTTCACCCGAGAGATAATGAAGCCTTACTGCGCACATTAAAAAATTTACAAAATAAGGGCAATACTCTTGTTGTTGTTGAGCACGATGAAGATACGATTATTCAGGCAGATTTTGTGGTTGATCTGGGGCTGTCTCTTATACACATCTCCGAGCCCACGAGACCGCTCTACATCTCGTATGCCGTCTTCTGCTTGAAAAAA
>CAJXPC010000093.1 GCA_913057845.1 uncultured Pseudomonadota bacterium | reverse complement strand
ACGAGATGTAGAGAGGTCTCGTGGGCTCGGAGATGTGTATAAGAGACAGACACCGCAAGTTGAGCAATCTCAATGAGTTAATTAGTGCGGCCAGCGAATCAGTACAGTTGCTCGGAGATGGTGATCAAAACATTCTCTCCATTCTCGCCGACGTTCGGTCGAAGCTTGATGGGGTGGCTGAAGTTGACCCTCAGATTGGTGTGATGTTGAAAGATCTTGAAAGCTTGGAGATTCAGCTGTCTGAGTTTAATCGAGATCTTCGTCGATACGCGGAATCTTTAGATGTGGACCCGAGCATGGTCGACCTTTTAGATAAAAGGATTGCTGATGTACAAAGATGTGCGCGCAAATATGGCGTTTCTCCAGATGAATTATTTCAACTGAGAGCGAGCGTAGAGCTTGAGCTTGAGCAGTTAGCTGTGAATACAGACGCTAAAGAGCTTCATCAAGAGGAAGCTGTTGCGCAAGATCGCTACCTGACAGCAGCTCGGAAATTGAGCTCAGATCGGACAAAGGTATCAGCTGAAATGACGCAAAAGGTTAATGCCGCCCTCATGGATTTGGCTATGTCTGGCGTGCGGTTTGACGCTCGAGTCATCCCTAAAAGTGAACCTGGTTTGAATGGGCTTGAGCAAGTAGAGTTTTATGTATCGACTAATCCGGGTGCTGAGGCCAAGCCCGTGGGCAAGGTCGCATCAGGTGGGGAACTGTCTCGAATATCGCTTGCGATACAGTCTGTCATTTACCAAGATTCTGCCGTGCCTACGGTGATATTTGATGAGGTTGATTCAGGAGTCGGAGGCGCAGTTGCTGAAATTGTTGGCAGGATGTTGAAGGCTGTAGGAGAAAGGGCGCAAGTTTTATGCGTAACGCATTTACCTCAAGTGGCTGCTCTTGCTGATTCCCATTGGAGGGTCTCAAAAGTCCAGTCAGAGTCTGTATCAAGCACGCTTTTGCTAAGACTTCAGCCTAAAGAGTGCGTGGATGAGGTTGCGAGAATGTTGGCGGGTGAAGTAATTTCAGAGCAGGCCAGAGCACATGCTCGTGAATTGATTAAGTTAGGAGCAAGGTAAGTTCGTTGTCTGTGGGTCTTTAGCTTTTATCTTTATGTGGGCAATTTGACTTGGTGCAGTCGGCGTAAATGTGCAGTGAGTGCCCGAGAATTTTAAACCCCCTATCTTTTGCGATATTTGTTTGTCGGAGCTCGATCTCCTCGTCATAGAACTCCTCCACTCGGCCGCATTGGTTACATACCAGATGATCGTGGTGCTCTCCTTGATCGAGTTCGTACACGGCTTTGCCTGATTCAAAGTGGTGTCGGATGAGAATGCCAGCTTGCTCGAATTGTGTGAGTACCCGATAGACCGTAGCTAGCCCAACGTCCATATCATCCTCTAAGAGGTGGCGATAAATATCCTCTGCCGAGAGGTGTCGCGCAGTTGACGTTTCAAAAACGTTAATTATCTTTAAGCGGGGCAGTGTTGCCTTGAGCCCCATGTTTTTCAGGTCTAATGGTGTTTTCATGGCAGTGTAATTCTTCTGAGTTTAGCCTATCATAACGTTTTCGATGCATATTGACTAACCTTGAGGTTCAAATTTCGCATGACTGGATTCTTTACTCGTAACTTTAAGGGCTTGAGCGCTATCGCTCTCACATTTTTTCTATCCTCATGTTTTCTGTCCCCCTATAAAATGGAAGTTAGGCAGGGGAATCATGTCGACCAGGACATGCTGACGAAGCTTAAGCCGGGTATGTCTAAGGATCAGGTAACTTTTGTTTTGGGGACCCCTCTAGTCATTGATCCCCTCACACCGAACCATTGGAACTATGTGTACTTAACCGGGGCGGCTGGTGACGTCAAACGCGAGAGAACGATAGTTGTTATCTTCGAGCAGGATCTATTGAAGGGATTAGAGGGTGATGTGGTAGTTGAAAAATGGGGGGAGTGAGTGAGGAGATGCATTATGGGCTCCGAATTAGCAGATGTAAGAGTTAGCCAACTGAGAATGTCGTTATGAATAAATTAAAAATTGCTGTATGTGGTGCCTCAGGAAAGATGGGGCGTGCCTTAATTAGCGCTATTCGAGATGATGACGTGCTTGCGCTGAGCGGCGCTTTAGAGCTTCCAGGCAATCCCCATTTGGGTAAGGATGCAGGTGCGCTACTCGGGTTTGAGTCAGGGGTGAACATATCATCAGATATTGCGTTTGTCACTGATGGGGCAGAAGTCTTGATTGATTTTACAAGGCCCGAGGGGACGCTACGACATTTGGAGGCTTGTGTGTCTAGTAATACTGCTATGGTTATTGGCACAACAGGTTTTTCGGATCAGGAAAAGCAAACTATCAAGCATGCGGCTGAGACTATTCCTGTTGTGATGGCGCCCAATATGAGTGTTGGCGTTAACGTTTTGTTGCGGTTATTAAAAATGGCCTCTCAAGCGCTCGGCTCGGATTATGACATCGAGATTGTTGAGGTACACCATAAACATAAAGTTGACGCTCCATCTGGAACCGCGTTGCGAATGGGTGAGGTCATTGCTGAGTCTTTGGGAAGAAATCTGTCGGACTGTGCTGTGTATGGCCGAGAGGGGGATACTGGTGAGCGTGATCAAAAGACGATTGGATTTTCCGTCGTGCGGGCGGGAGATATCGTAGGTGAGCATACGGCTATATTTGCTGGGACGGGGGAGCGAATCGAAATTGCTCACAAAGCCTCGGACAGAAGTAACTTTGCGGTCGGAGCCATCAGGGCGGCAAAGTTTTTGTCAGGTAAGAGTAAAGGTCTGTTTGATATGGAAGATGTTCTTGGCGACTAGTCGTTCTTAGGATTGCATCCTAAAGTTTACTCATTTAGTGCAGTTAGTGCGTTGTTGTGATTGATCGATTGTTCCATCCGACTGTATAATGTTGGCTAGGCGGGAGGAACGCAAAGCGATTCCTCCCGCTTTTTGTAGGTGCCGTAAAGGCGCCGCGTCCCCCCCCAATTAAATTTGTCCATGGAGGTCGATTGTCGTATCAAAAATGTGATCCAGCGATCTTGGTGCTTGAGGACGGGACTGTATTTCAAGGTTTTTCAATAGGGTCGGCGCAGTCCGCCGTTGGTGAGGTGGTTTTTAATACCTCAATGACGGGATACCAGGAAATTCTCACCGATCCTTCGTATAAAAATCAAATTGTCACATTGACGTACCCGCATATTGGAAGTGTTGGGTGTAACGAAGAGGATTTCGAATCAGTTGCCGCGCGAGCTGCAGGGCTTGTGATTCGTGACTTACCATTAGTGGCGAGTAATTTCCGTTCGACAAGCTGTTTGAGTGATTGGTTGAAAGATCAAAAGGTGCCAGCTATTGCCGGTATTGATACGAGAAAGCTAACGAGGTTGCTTCGTGAGAAGGGTGCGCTATCGGGGGCAATAGGCGTGGGTGAACGTGGGCAGGCTGAGCTGTTGGAGCGTGTTCGTGCTTTTCCAGGTTTAGCCGGCAGTGATTTGGCAAGCCAGGTGTCTTGTGATCACGTGTACGAGTGGGGCGAGCCAGAGTGGCTCCTTGGCCCTGAGTTGCGGCAGAACACGGATCCGGTCCGACATGTTGTTGCGTATGACTTTGGTGTGAAGCGCAACATCCTTAGGATGTTGGTCTCTCGTGGTTGCCGGGTCACCGTAGTCCCCGCGACCACTTCAGCTCAAGACGTACTCCGCATGAAGCCTGATGGGGTGTTCTTGTCAAACGGCCCTGGAGACCCTGAGCCCTGCACCTATGCCGTTGAATCGATCCAACAATTATTGGGTCAAGGGGTTCCTATTTTTGGTATTTGTTTGGGGCATCAACTGCTCGCTCTCGCTAGTGGAGCCAAAACACGAAAAATGAAATTTGGACATCATGGCGCTAATCATCCCGTAAAGGATTTGGACACAGGACAGGTATTAATTACGAGTCAAAATCATGGTTTTGAAGTTGACCAAAATTCTTTGCCCAGCTCAGTCCGAACTACGCATATTTCCCTGTTCGATGGGAGTTTGCAGGGGATTGAGCGGTCAGATTTGCCCGCTTTTTCTTTTCAGGGGCACCCTGAAGCAAGTCCGGGACCTCATGATGTGGGTTATTTGTTTGACCGTTTTGTGGACAATATCGATAGAGAAAAAACAATCAGAAACAAGCTGTAGGTAACGCTGGGAAAACTTCATGCCGAAAAGAGAAGATATTCAATCAATACTGATCATAGGCGCGGGTCCGATTGTCATCGGACAAGCTTGTGAGTTTGACTATTCTGGTGCTCAAGCGTGTAAAGCTCTTCGTGAGGAGGGTTATCGAGTCATTCTGGTGAACTCCAATCCCGCGACTATTATGACTGATCCGGAATTGGCGGACGTGACTTATATCGAGCCCATTACTTGGCAAATAGTAGAAAAGATTATTGCGGCTGAGAAGCCCGATGCGTTGCTGCCTACGATGGGCGGACAGACGGCTCTGAATTGCGCACTGGATTTGGCTAAGCACGGAGTTTTAGAGAAATATTCGGTAGAAATGATTGGGGCAAGCAAAGAGGCTATTGACAAGGCTGAGGATCGCGAAAAATTTAAAGCCGCAATGACGAAAATTGGACTCGATACCCCGAAATCGGTGATAGCGCACAGCCTCGAAGAGGCGATTCAGGTTCAGGCTTTGATTGGCTATCCCGCCATCCTGCGACCTTCGTTTACGATGGGTGGGGCTGGTGGAGGCATCGCGTACAACAAAGAAGAGTTCGTTGAAATTATCGTAAGAGGCCTGGATGCCTCTCCGACCAAAGAGGTTTTAATTGAAGAGTCGGTTATTGGGTGGAAGGAGTTTGAGATGGAGGTTGTCCGAGATCGGGCGGATAACTGCATCATCATCTGTTCCATCGAAAATTTGGATGCTATGGGGGTTCATACGGGTGATTCGATTACCGTAGCGCCAGCCCAGACGCTGACTGACAAAGAGTACCAAATCATGCGTAATGCCTCGATAGCGGTTTTGCGTGAAATTGGCGTTGATACCGGCGGCTCAAACGTGCAATTTGCGATTAACCCAGATAACGGCCGTATGATTGTTATCGAGATGAACCCTCGGGTATCCCGTTCTTCAGCACTTGCTTCAAAAGCGACCGGCTTTCCCATCGCGAAGGTGGCAGCAAAGCTCGCAGTAGGGTTTACGCTTGACGAGCTTAAGAATGACATAACAGGTGGGCAAACCCCTGCCTCGTTTGAGCCTACCATCGATTATGTGGTAACCAAGATCCCACGTTTTGCATTTGAGAAATTCCCGCGAGCGAATTCGCGACTCACCACGCAGATGAAATCTGTGGGGGAAGTTATGGCTATTGGACGAACGTTTCAGGAGTCTTTCCAGAAGGCGCTCCGTGGCTTGGAAACCGGAATAGATGGTTTAGATGAGCGCGCCACAGACCTCGAAACGGTACGCGCCGAAATTGCGGACCCAGGACCCGAGCGCATATTGTATGTGGCTGACGCATTTCGTCTTGGTTTGAGCGCGGAAGACATTCATCACTCGAGCAATATTGACCCTTGGTTCCTTGCGTTTATCGAAGATTTAGTTCTTGAAGAGCGAGAGATCTCAAGTGCTTCGCTGCAGAGTTTTGACCAACCTTTTTTAAGGCGAATTAAGCAAAAGGGTTTTTCTGATCGACGAATAGGGAAATTGCTGGGTGTCGATGAATGTGAGGTGCGCGATTTGCGGCACTCATTCTCCATTCGTCCTGTCTTCAAGAGGGTTGATACCTGTGCCGCAGAATTTGATACGAATACAGCGTATATGTATTCAACCTATGAAGAAGAATGTGAATCACGACCATCTAGTCGCGAAAAGATCATGGTGTTAGGCGGAGGGCCTAATCGAATTGGTCAGGGTATTGAATTTGATTATTGCTGTGTTCATGCTTCTTTAGCGCTTCGTGAGGATGGTTTTGAAACTATTATGGTGAATTGTAATCCTGAGACTGTCTCTACTGATTACGACATTTCCGACCGACTTTATTTTGAACCGCTGACACTCGAAGATGTGTTGGAGATTGTCGAAGTGGAAAAACCTAAAGGGGTCATTGTGCAATACGGGGGTCAGACGCCTCTTAAATTAGCCGCTGGATTGTATGCGGCTGGTGTTCCTATCATTGGTACCAGCCCAGAGATGATTGATTGTGCTGAGGATCGAGAAAAGTTTCAGAAGTTACTGACTGACATTAACTTGAAGCAGCCTCCAAACCGAACAGCCAGAAATCCCGAAGAAGCAATAAGCTTAGCCGAGGAGATTGGTTACCCACTCGTTGTGCGTCCATCTTATGTTTTAGGTGGGAGGGCGATGGAAATCGTTCATCATCAATCAGACCTTGAGCGCTATATGAGGGAGGCTGTAAAGGTCAGTAACGACAGCCCTGTGCTGCTAGATCGCTTTTTGAATGATGCTATAGAGGTTGATGTTGACGCGATCTGTGATGGCTCAGATGTCGTGATTGGCGGGATTATGGAGCATATTGAGCAAGCCGGCGTCCATAGCGGGGATTCTGCCTGCTCGCTGCCGCCGTTTAGTTTGTCCCCAGTGCTCCAGGATGAATTAAGACGTCAAACTGTTGAGCTCGCTAGAGGGCTTAAAGTGGTCGGGTTGATGAATATACAGTTTGCGATTCAGGGAGAAGAGGTTTATGTGTTGGAAGTCAACCCGCGGGCATCACGCACAGTTCCTTTTGTCTCTAAGGCTACTGGTCGGCCGTTAGCTAAGGTGGCGGCGAGTTGTATGGCAGGAAAAACACTCGTTGAAATGGATGTCACGTCAGAGATAGTTCCTCCTTATTATTCGGTAAAAGAACTGTCTCTTATACACATCTCCGAGCCCACGAGACCTCTCTACATCTCG
>CAJXPC010000092.1 GCA_913057845.1 uncultured Pseudomonadota bacterium | reverse complement strand
TATTCGTCGGCAGCGGCAGATGTGTATAAGAGACAGTATTCCTGCTGTTGTCAGACCTCGGTGATGAGACTTATTTGAAAGCACTTGACAATGAAAACGCTGACAAGCTTTTCGATGACGCAACAACTGCACTCATCAAGCTTCAAAGTATCACCGAATTAGATCTACTGAGTCGTTACAACGCAGAGCTCATGAGCGAGGAACTCGCTTTATTTGATAACTGGTATATCCAACAACACTTAAATATAACCCTAGAAGAGAATGCTCAGTCATCACTTAATAACGTCCTAAAACTCATAATAGAACGTTGTATGAGTCAACCAACGGTCTTGACTCATAGGGACTACATGCCAAGAAACCTGATGGTTTGTGAAGAAAATCCGGGAATCTTAGATTTTCAAGATGCCCGAATAGGCCCTATAAGCTATGACGTGATCTCGCTGTTTAAGGATGCGTTTATAAGTTGGGAAGAAGAGCAAGTACTTGACTGGACGATTCGATATTGGGAAAAAGCCCGCAAAGCGTCTTTGCCAGTTCCGCAGGACTTTGGAAGCTTTTATGAAGATGTGGAGTGGATGGGGTTGCAGCGACATCTAAAGGTTCTTGGCATATTTTCCAGACTGAAGCATAGAGATGGGAAAAATCATTATATTGTAGATGCTCCTCGCTTCTTGACTTACGCACGTAATGTCGCAATGCGGTATAACGCACTCAAACCGTTATTGCTTATCCTTGACCAAATAGAGGGTAAAACACAACAATTTGGACACACCTTCTAGGGAATGGTTACGGAAACTACTGCAATGATTTTAGCTGCCGGGCGAGGGTCCCGAATGGGCGCACTAGGAGAGGTTCATCCCAAAGCTCTGTTGAAGGTTGGCGGAAAACCACTGATACAGCATCATATTGAAAAGTTACGTGAGTCAGGTTTTTCCCGCGTCGTCATTAACGTCAGTCATTTAAGCGATCAAATTAAAACTTTTATTAATAACGTTGAGAGTTGGGGTGTAGACATCTGTATATCAGAAGAAACTGCACCACTTGAAACGGCTGGAGGCATCGCTAATGCGATGAATCTGTTAAGAAGTGATATTTTTGCCGTCATCAATGCCGATATTTTCTCTGAGTTGCCCTTCCTTGATTTGCGCGAAGCCATGAATACGTTACAGACAAATTCAAACGCGTCCGGCTATCTCTTTTTGGTTAATAACCCGCCACACCACCCAATGGGTGATTTTTGTTTGGAGGAAGAGCGAGTGAAGTTAGGCGACGAGCATACGCTCACATTCAGCGGCATCGGGATTTACAAGGCCGAACTGTTTCATGACGTTTCACTCAACTTGCCGACCCCGCTGGCGCCAATTCTCAAAAGAGAAATCAAACGTGAGAAACTAATGGGAACTCATTACGATGGTTTTTGGTCTGACGTAGGCACCCCGGATCGACTAGAGCACACGAACCAATTAATTAAGCAGCGCAGCCAGTGATGTATCGACCATCTCATTTTCGATCAAATAATCAAGAGCGAGCGACTCAACTGATTGCGGACAATCCATTGGCGACTGTAATCACTTCTTCTGAGAATAACTTGGAAGTATCACTCACACCAGTTTTAATGAATGACGAACGGTCTCATCTAGAGGGGCACTTTGCGCTGCAAAATGAAATCTGGCGCCAATTCACAAAAAAAAATATAACAAGTTTTCTGTTCCAAGGCCCCCACGGATATATTTCACCATCGTGGTACACAACCAGTCCGCATTTGCCCACATGGAACTATGCCGTTGTAAAAATTAGAGCCAATGTCACGCTGATCAAGGACAAAGAGCAAGTGATACCGCTACTGCATAGGCTTACAAAACATTTTGATCCCAATTTTTCTCAATTTGCCGCAGCTAAGAATTACATCGAGCTCATTAACAACTCGGCAACGGGGGTAGTCTGTTTTCGGGCTAATATTCTAGATATAAAGGCCAAGTTCAAACTATCTCAAAATAAACCTCGCTCTGATATCAACGAATTGATTACCACTCTTCGCTCGACCGAGTCGGATGGTAAAAGCGCGTTGGCCGATTTAATGCAACAACAACTAGATGATCAACCAAAGGACTAAGTAGACCAGAAATATGAAAACTCAATTTGTCCATAGACGCAACAAACTAGCGGAGAGAATACAAACTGGCATTGCAGTCATACCCACGAACAAGGAGGTTGTTCGGAACAAAGACGCACACTTCCCTTATCGTTTTGACAGTTACTTCCACTACCTAACCGGGTTTGGTGAGCCAGAATCTGTCATCGTTATCTTCGGCGGCAAAACTCCACGTTCAATTCTTTTTTGCCGCGACAAAAACGAAGAAAAAGAAATATGGGATGGATTTCGCCATGGGCCAGAGGCCGCGAAAAACCTGTTTCACTTTGATGCGGCTCATTCCATTGATGAAATAGATCAAATTCTGCCGCAATTAATCGAAAATAAAGATACGATTTACACACCATTAGGGGTAGATGCCGCTTGGGACAGGCAAATGATGAGATGGCTTAACCAGACCCGATCTCGTGTTAGAGAAGGCATCGCTGCACCAGATGGCCTCATTGATGTCAGAGGGATCCTGGATGAGATGCGACTCATTAAAGATTCCAGCGAACTCGATACCATGCGACAAGCAGCAACAATATCGGCACAAGCCCATGTGTTAGCGATGTCAGCCACCACGCCTGGAAAATATGAATACGAAATTGAAGCAGAACTTTTATATCATTTTAAAAAAAATGGCTCACAGTTCCCGGCTTACACCTCGATCGTTGCGGGCGGGGGAAATGCGTGCGTGCTGCACTATATAGAAAACAATGCGGTCCTCAATGATGGGGATTTATTGCTCATCGATGCGGGGTGTGAACTAAATGGCTACGCATCCGACATTACGCGTACCTTCCCAGTCAATGGGAAATTCTCTGGGCCGCAAAAAGCAATATACGAACTTGTGTTGGCCGCCCAAAATGCGGCAATAGGCGCCACCTCAGCGGGCAACAGCTGGCAAGCCCCCCACGACGCAGCTACCAAAGTGCTGGCTCAAGGATTCATTGACCTCAAGCTCTGTCATGGATCACTCGATAAAGTCTTAGAGAACCGTGAGTACTTTAGATACTACATGCACAGAACCGGCCACTGGCTTGGCATGGACGTCCACGATGTAGGTAACTATAAAGTCGGCGGCGAATGGAGAGCCCTTGAGCCCGGCATGGTCCTAACCATAGAGCCAGGCTGCTACATCAGCAGCGCACCCGACATTCCAGAACAATTTTGGAACATCGGAATCCGTATCGAAGATGACGCGATCGTCAAAGAGGACAATGGATGTGAAATCATCACTTCTGGGGCACCTAAAACGATCCGCGATATCGAGTCGCTGATGGGGAGCTGAGATCATGACTGCGGGAGTGCAATATGACGTTGTGGTAATTGGCGGCGGTCCGGTTGGCTGCGCAGTTGCGCTCGCAATGAAAAACATTGGCTTATCCACAACGGTATTAGAAACGCAACCCGAACAGTCGGAGATATCAGATGGCCGCACGCTAGCGCTTTCATGGAATAGCTATCTCATTCTTAATCGTCTTAATGCTTGGCTACACGATGAAGAACAGTTTCCTATTCGCAGCATACATATATCAGACCGAGGAAGTTTTGGGCAAAGCGTAGTATCTGCTTCAGACGCGAAACTAACGGAGCTAGGATTTGTGGTTCGTTTTAAAGATTTGTTGCCCCGACTAAGAAATGAGTTAACCAATCAAAATATTAAAACGTTCTTTGAGTCCACCGCCACATCTATAGAAAAATTTGAGGGTCACTCAAAAATCGCAATGGATATGAATGGCGTCTCAACAACGATCACTGCTCGCCTCATAGTCATGGCGGACGGAGGACAATCCTTAAACATAGCTGGGCTAAAACATAAGAAATCCATCGACTACGGACATGATGCGATCGTCGGCATTATCACGAGTGACACCAAGCCTCATGATGTCGCTTACGAAAGATTCACCAGCGCCGGACCAATCGCCCTTTTGCCAAGAGGAAATGAATTCGCTTTTGTATGGTCAGTCAAAGCGACGGAAACGAAACAATTATTGAGTCGATCAGACGAGAAATTTCTGGGGCAATTTCAAGATGCCTTTGGGGATCGTTGTGGGCGGTTCACGTCAATACGCGAAAAAAGAGCTTATGGGTTAGCGACGCGAATCGCTGAACAACCAACTCGCGGCGGAATTGTAATAGTAGGTAATGCGTCCCAGGCACTGCACCCCATTGCGGCTCAAGGTTTAAATTTAGGCTTCAGAGACGCTTGGGATCTTGCAGAAGTGTGCCGTCACGCACATATCGATAATCTATTCAGCAATAAAACAGTTAGCGCATTCCGCAAGAAAAGACGATGGGATCGACTGCAAACAACCCTTTTCAGCGCAGGTCTAAACCATTTGTTTTCTAACAAGACATCCGGTATTCGGGGAGCGCGAGGGTTAGGTCTGCTTGCGCTTGACTTAATACCTCTCGCAAAAAAAATACTCATTCGCCAATTAATTTTTGGACCAAAACTATAAGTTTTTCTTAAATCCTTTTGGATCCTTTAGAATCTAGGATTAGAAAAACAAGATCTCTCATGAAAATCGGCCCTTACATCTTCACTTCCCCTGTAATCGCGGCCCCAATGGCCGGCGTAACAGACCAGCCCTTTAGGAACCTGTGCCGGCGCCTGGGTGCCGCACTTACAGTATCGGAAATGGTTACATCAGACACCAAGTTATGGAGTTCAAAAAAAACCCAATTTCGTCTTGACCACCGCGGGGAAAAAGCCCCGAGAACAATTCAAATTGCAGGCACCGACCCACTAAAAATGGCTGAAGCCGCCAAAATGAACGTAGACTTAGGGGCTGAAATTATAGATATCAACATGGGTTGCCCTGCCAAAAAAGTATGCAAAACAGCAGCGGGTTCAGCGTTGCTGCGGGATGAACCTTTAGTCGCATCGATCCTCCGTTCTGTCGCTGAAAAAGTCGATGTTCCAGTAACGCTAAAAATACGCACGGGGTGGGACCGAGACTCAAAAAATGCAATACGTATCGCAAAGATTGCTGAAGACTGCGGAATTCAAGCTCTGGCCATTCACGGACGCACACGAAATGATTTTTTCAACGGGGCGGCCGAATATGAAACCATTGCGGCGGTAAAAGCATCTGTTGGTATTCCGATCATCGCTAACGGAGATATTGATTCGCCAGAGAAAGCGCTTCACGTTTTGACGGCTACTGGTGCCGATGCGGTAATGATTGGCCGTGCGGCTCAAGGTCGGCCCTGGATTTTTCGGGAAATTGCGCACTATCTCAAAACTATGGAGCATCTACCGCCACCAACGATTCATGAGACGAAAAATATTCTTTTAGAGCACCTCTTTGCTCTTTATGATTTTTACGGGGAGCCACGTGCGGTAAGACTCGCGCGCAAACATGTGGGTTGGTATCTGAGCGGCCTTCCTGCCGCAAATACATTCCGTACAAAATTTAATTTACTGGAAAGTGGCAAAGCTCAAACTGATGCCATAATTCAATTCATGGACCCCATTGAAAAAAAACTAGACCCAATAATCGAGCCGCTTGCAGCATGAGCAAGCAATCCGACCTTGCAAATGCCGTGAAGCATGCGATTGAGACATACTTTAAAGACTTAGAAGGTGAGAAAGCCCATGGAATCTACAGCATGGTTATAGATTCAGTTGAAAAAACACTCATCGGAGACATTCTCAAACGCAGCAATGGAAATCAAAGTGAAGCCGCACAAAAGCTCGGCATTAATCGTAATACGCTAAGAGCAAAAATGAAAAAATTTAATTTCCTTTAACTACTTGCAACAATCTAAATTAAAAAGCGCACCATGCCATCATCCAAACAAGCCCTCATAAGCGTCTCCGATAAAACTGGAATCGTAGACTTTGCCCAATCACTCGAAGGGATTGGTTACAAAATCTTATCCACTGGCGGAACAGCACAAGTGCTCGCGGAAGCTGGCATTGCTGTAACTGAAATTGGCGACTACACCGGATTCCCAGAAATGCTAGATGGGCGGGTTAAAACCCTTCACCCAAAAGTACATGCAGGCATCTTGGCACGACGCGACCTGACGCAACACAATTTGGCGCTTAAAGCGCATGACATTCCGACGATCGATCTGGTGGTTGTAAATCTCTACCCGTTTGCCGCAACCATAGCTAAGCCGAATTGCAGTCTAGAGGATGCTATCGAAAATATCGATATTGGTGGCCCCACCATGGTCAGAGCGGCAGCAAAAAACTGGGAACATGTCGGTGTTGTCACGGATCCCAACGACTACCCACAGATTGTTAAGGAGTTATCGCAATCCGGCGACGGGGTGTTGTCTCACGACACACGATTTGCGCTCTGCCGAAAAGCCTTCTCTCACACCGCAAGTTATGACTCAAACGTAAGCAACTACCTGACATCCCTGGATACAAACGGTCACAAAAGCCAATTTTCTGAGCAAATAAATTTAACTTTCAAGAAACGACAAGATTTACGCTATGGCGAAAACCCTCACCAAAATGCTGCGTTTTACCAAGATCTCACATCTCTCCCAGGCTCTTTGGCAAATTACGAACAAGTTCAAGGTAAAGAATTGTCGTATAACAACATTGCAGACTCAGATGCTGCTTGGGAATGTGTAAAAAGCTTTAACACCTCAGCCTGTGTAATCGTGAAGCATGCCAATCCATGTGGTGTGGCAATGGGTCAAGACGCGCTCGAAGCCTATCAAAAAGCATTCCGCACAGATCCAACTTCTGCATTCGGCGGGATCATCGCTTTTAATACAGGCTGTCTCTTATACACATCTCCGAGCCCACGAGACCTCTCTACATCTCG
>CAJXPC010000091.1 GCA_913057845.1 uncultured Pseudomonadota bacterium | reverse complement strand
CTCGTGGGCTCGGAGATGTGTATAAGAGACAGCGTCAGAGCCGAGCGGTTCGAAAGAATCTTGCGCAAACGCCGAAAAACCAACCATTAAAGATTGAATTAGTACGAAGCTTACAACTATGTTTTTTTGCATTACCGTCTACCCCCCATATTCAACGACTAGCAGATAAGCCAGAGTATTTTATTATTATTCAGAACTAAAAATCATCTAGTCTTTACTTTTAATTGGACGATCTGCTCGTACCGATAGAATAAACGAAAACACCTCAGTGCAAACAAGCAATTAAATCGAAAGCTCAAATCATTCATTACAAACATTGCTGCGTATACGCGTTTACAATTAAAACTATCTTAAAAAAAAACAGAATTGACCATTATGAAACGCACTTATTCAACACACTATGGCGAGGTGCCACTACCTGAAGGCATTGTGTCCCGTAAGATTCAAAACAATAACGGCCTCGAGATGCATATATTGGAAGCTCGGCCGGACGAGAAGGAAAGGCCGCTCATCATACTCGCTCATGGCTTCCCAGAATTAGCTTATAGTTGGAGGCATATTCTTCCCGAAATCGCAGCGCTTGGCTACGTGGTCGTTGCACCAGACCAACGAGGGTTTGGTCGAACAGTCGGGTGGAGCAATCAATATGAGAATTCAATAGAGCCTTTTAACCTAGTTAACTTGGCTCGAGATATCGTTGGATTAGTAAGGGCTCTTGGATACAGTGAAGTTAAAGCAATCATCGGTCATGATGCGGGCTCTTATGTCGCCGGAGTCTGTGCGCTAATCCGTCCCGACTTATTCAAGGCTTGCGTGATGATGAGCGCTCCGTTCGCAGGCGTACCTCCCATGACTGAGGAAAAAAACTCCGTTCTGGCACGCCCCACCATTCATGATGTAGAAGAACAATTACGCGCACTTAAAGAACCAAGAAAACACTATCAAGTCTATTTTTCTACGCCATCAGCAAATGACGACTTGATGAATGCACCCCAAGGACTACATCAATTTCTAAGAGCGTACTATCATCACAAGAGTGCGGCATGGCCTCATAACCGACCATTCAAACTATTGTCATGGGATGCGGAAGTAATCGCACAAATGCCGACTTACTACATCATGCACAAAGACCAAACGATGCCCCAGACAGTAGCGCCTCACATGCCAGATGAAAATCAAATTCGCGCATGTCAATGGCTGCCTGACGAAGAACTTGCTGTGTACGTTTCGGAATACAAAAGAACTACGTTTCAAGGCGGGCTGCAGTGGTATCGGTGCACGATCGAGGGGGCAAATCAATCCGCGTTATCTCTATTCTTAGGACAACACATTCAAGTCCCATCCTTATTTCTGTCTGGAAAAAATGACTGGGGCATCTATCAAACGCCTGGAGCCATAGAACATATGCAGCATCAGGTCTGCACATCAATGAAGGATGTTGTGCTCATCGATGACGCTGGGCATTGGGTACAACAAGAACAAAGTCACGCTGTCATAGATAACATTACGGATTTCCTTAGGAGCCTTTAACCATGCCTCTTGTCCACTACAGCGTCTCCATGGAAGAGGCTCACGCTCATCTCTTCAACGTTACATGTCAAATTAATGAGCCCTGCCCTAGGGAGCAAATCATATCTCTACCAGCATGGATCCCCGGCTCTTATCTCATCAGAGATTTTGCTAAAAACATTATTCGCATAAAAGTTTTTTGCGCTGACGTAGAAATCCCGATAACAAAAATCGATAAAGATTCTTGGTCGATTCCAATCACCGGCAAACCGATCACTGTTTTTTATCAAGTCTATGCGCGAGATCGCTCGGTTCGAACAGCGTACCTTGATCAATTTAGAGGTTTTATTAATGGCACAAGCTTATTTATTCGAGTTCATGGCTTGGAGCCTAGCCCACACTCAGTCAGTATTTCTAAACCGACTTGGTTGACCGCGAAAAAAAAATGGAGCGTATCAACCGCCATGATGCCTAACCGAATCGATAGACTTGGGTTTGGGCGATATATAAATGAGTCCTATGACACTTTAATAGATCATCCTTTCGAAATCGGAGAATTCATTAAGTCGTCTTTCTTAGTTAAAGGCATCCCTCATAACGTCGTAATTACAGGCAAATCCCATGCAAATATTCAACGCATATGCCAAGACCTGAAGTTAATAGTGGAGACACAAGTTAAATTTTGGGGCGATATACCCATAGATCGATATACATTTCTAGTGAATGCAGTCAGCGATGGCTACGGAGGGCTCGAACACTCTCACTCAACAGCATTAATATGCTCAAAGACAGACTTGCCGGTTGAAGCGGATGCATCCATCAATGATGGCTATTTAAAATTCCTAGGTTTATGCTCGCATGAATATTTCCACTTATGGAACGTCAAACGAATCAAACCCGAAGCATTTTCACCCTACGATCTCTCCAAAGAAAACTACACTGAACTCTTATGGGCATTTGAAGGCATCACTTCTTATTATGACGACCTTATGCTCTACAAAGCGGGATTGATAGATGAGAAGCGTTACCTTAGCCTGCTCGCTAAGACTATAACCATCGTCAAAAAAACCAATGGCAGATCAAAACAGACCCTAGCAGAATCTAGCTTTTACGCTTGGACCAAATTCTACAAACAAGATGAAAGCGCCATCAATTCTATTGTTAGCTACTACAGCAAAGGGAGTCTAGCCGCACTATGTCTTGACCTGCATCTACGTAAAAAAACTGATGGAAAGACTTCATTAGATACTGTGATGAGAACCCTATGGAATACTTATGGCAAGAAAAATAAAGGGGTCCCCGAAAATGGCGTCGAACATATAGCTGAGCTCGTTTCAGGATTAGATCTGCATAATTTTTTCCATCGCATTATTCGATCAACTAAAGAGTTACCAATTAAGTCATTACTTAACAGCGTCGGCATCCAATTAACATTCACCAAACCCAGTGGCCCTTCAGACAGCGGGGATGCAGTTGATACGCCATTTGATAAAAACCGACAAGCGATAAAGCATGACTTAGGATTTACCCATAGCAACACTTCAGACGGCCTACGCATAAAACAAGTGTTTGACGACGGGGCGGCACAACGTGCTGGAATCGCTTCGGGGGATATCATTATGGCGATTAACCGACAGAAGCCATCGACAAATAATATCCAACAAATTATCGATCTAGAAAGAAAAAAATCAGCGATTTCGATTCATATTTTTAGGGATGATGTGCTTTACACTTTACAATTTCCATTGGTGCCAGCGCCAAAAAATATTGCTTACTTATATCTCGAACCATCAAAAAGACTACCACTTAGAAGTTGGTTGAACCGGCAAACCAAATCACGTTAAACGCGTTTTAGTAACATAGCAATGCCCTGCCCTACACCTATACACATTGTCACAAGTGCGTACTTCGAGCTTGTTAGAGACAACTCGGTGGCTGCCGTAAGCGCCAATCTTGCCCCGCTCATTCCCAGCGGATGCCCAAGCGCAATAGCCCCACCATTAGGATTTACCCTAAGATCCCCATCTTGAATACCCAACCCGCGTGTTACAGCAAGAGCTTGAGCCGCAAATGCTTCGTTTAATTCAATAATCCCAATTTCATCGATAGAGATATTCTCTCTATTTAAAAGCTTTTGTGTCGCAGGCAGCGGGCCAATACCCATAACCCGAGGCTCAACACCCGAGGTGGCAAAACCAACAACACGCGCCAAGGGCGATAAATCATTTTCTTTCATAGCGCGCTCACTAGCGAGAATCAACGCACAAGCTCCGTCATTGACCCCTGATGCATTTCCTGCTGTAACTGTTCCTTGCCCATTTACTATTGATGGAAGTTGGGAGAGCTTTTCAAGCGTAGTTTGTCGAGGATGTTCATCTTTAAGGACAACAATAGGATCACCCTTTCTTTGAGGCAATGATACAGGTACGATTTCTCGCTCAAACCTACCGGCCATCATGGCTTTCGAAGCCTTTTCTTGGGAACTCAACGCAAATTTATCTTGATCTTCGCGTCCTACATTGAATTGACTCGCTACATTCTCAGCGGTTTGAGGCATGCTATCCGTCCCGTACAATTCCTGCATGATTGGATTGATAAAACGCCAACCAATGGTTGTATCGAATACTTGATTTGCCCTCGAGAAGGCACCCTCGGCTTTTGGCATCACGAAGGGAGCTCTAGACATACTCTCAACTCCACCTGCAACAACTAATTGCTGCTCTCCCGATTTAATCGATCGAGCAGCTATGGACACTGCATCGAGCCCAGAGCCACATAACCGATTGATCGTACTACCGGGCACATGACTGGGTAATCCAGACAAGAGCGTAGCCATTCTAGCTACATTTCGGTTGTCTTCCCCCGCTTGGTTCACACACCCGAACACGACATCGTCAAGTCGATCCCAATCAACTCCAGACAGCCTCTCTTTAAGGTGACGAAGTGGAATCGCTGCGAGATCATCGGTTCGCACAGACGAAAGTGCACCACCATATCGACCAATCGGGGTCCGCACACCAGCACAAATAAACACTTCATTCATAGCTTCACTCCCAATTTCTTATCAATTCTGACAATTTCGTTCAGTGTATACAAACATCATCATATCGATCACTTATTGAATTACTCTCTAATTCTTAATCCGACTTTTTGAACAACATTTAGATCATCGACTTCTTTAACGACTAGTTCTAAAGGACCAAAAAAAACACGATCACCCACAACACATTGATTACGAAAACGTATCTGCATGAATTGTGAGAGCGTCATATCTTTAGCTGAACTGGGGACCTCCCCACCATACATATCCGCCACAGCATCAATGATCGCATCGCCATTCAAAGTAAAGTCCCCGAAGTAACGAGCTTGTTCCAACTCAGCCACCTCGTCAGTTGGTAATAACATTTGATTCACGAGCGACACTTTTTTCTGTGGTGAAATCACATATAACAAATCACCTGATTCGATTACGTGTTCATCCATACCTTGCACTGGTTCATCGTCACGAAACACCGCAATGAACCGGATGCCATCTGGGGCAAGAAGACTATCAATACGGCGTTTCGTAACAGGGCTATCCTCAGCAATTTTATAGCCAACAATCGTTAAGTCGGAGCTGCCTGGAACTTCTATACTTTCAGCATAGTACGGTGCATTTTCGATCGGCAACTTCAACTTAAGCCATTTAGCAAATGGAACCACCGTCCAACCCTGTATGACGAGCGAAAAAAGTACCGAAACAAATGCAACGTTAAAATAAAGTTCCGCATCAGGCAAACCACCGAGGACTGGGAAAGTCGCAAGCACAATGGGAACAGCTCCACGTAACCCCACCCAACTGATGAACAATTTCTCCTTAGCCGCAAATCGAAACGGGGACAAACTTACCAACACAGCAATGGGCCTCGCAACAAAAACCAGGAGTAGTGCAACGACCACGCCCACACCCCAATACTGAGTCAACGTGGTTGGGGTCACCAATAAACCAAGCATCAAAAATAACGATATTTGAGCGAGCCATGCGAGGCCATCATGTACTTTTCTAATATTGTTGGCAGCGTGCGCCTCAGTATTACCTACGATAAGGCCTGCAATATAAATCGCTAAAAATCCACTCGCACCCATCGTGGTTACCAAACCAAACAAAGTGAGCCCTCCAGCTGCAGCAAGCAACGGATACAGGCCTGCGGTTAGAGTTACTCGACTTATGGTTCTCGATAAAACCTGCCCACCAATCCATCCCAAGATCGCGCCAATCCCAAACTGATAGACGAATTCCATAATAATTGACGACCCAACGAGATCCTGACCTTGTCGCGCTCCTTCAACAAACATCAGAGTCAAAAATACTGCCATTGGGTCATTGCAGCCTGACTCGATTTCGAGCGTGGTTCCAACTCGTTTCTTAAGCTGCAGTCCTTTTGCGTGCAACATAGAAAATACCGCTGCGGCATCAGTCGACCCGACAATCGCACCAATTAAAAATGACTGACTCCATGAAAAATTAAACAGCCAATGCAAGCCAACTGCGACGACTGCCGTAGTCAATAACACCCCAAGCGTTGCTAAGGATAAGGCTGGTTTCAGTCCTATTTTGGAGCTCTCTGCTCGTGCCCGCATGCCGCCATCAAACAGAATGATTGCGAGCGCAACCGACCCTACGGCATAAGCAACCTCAAAACTTTCAAACGTAATGCCGCCGATTCCCTCACGGCCGGCCAACATACCGACTCCGAGGAATACCAATAACAAAGGGGCCCCGGCCCGAGAGGCGACACCAGTGGCCAGAATACTAATTAAAAATAGTATGGCGCCAGCAAAAATTGCGTTATTGGTAAATTCCATCTATGAATTTAAGCTAAACCACCCTCATAAATTTATTGTTAAAAAGTAAGTTAAAACAGATCTACACCTCAGTCAAACTAGAATCTTGCTAAGTCGAAGAATCTATAAACACCTCACAGCATAGTCTAAATTGGCAGCCATAACGCTAAGACATTTACTCCACCTCACCTCTAATTTTTAAATACCAACTCAGATTACTTTTTAAAAGTTGATCTAGGATTGGCATAACCAATTTAGGTATAATTTTAAAACAATGAAGCTTGTTTTTACATAGTGAAAATACCCTTTTCGCAATGTTTCCAAAAGAAACGAATATTAGATTGGGCTTGCATAATGAATACCTTAGGCACTTACGATTACGTCATTATTGGCGCAGGCTCCGCTGGGTGCGTTTTAGCCAATCGCTTAAGCGCTGATGCCTCCAAATCAGTTCTTCTCATTGAGGCGGGCTCACGAGATAACTATTTCTGGATTCCCATTCCTGTGGGTTACTTATTCACGATTAACAACCCACGCACTGATTGGATGTACAAGACCACAAATGAAACTGTCTCTTATACACATCTGACGCTGCCGACGAATAGAGAGGTGTAGAT
>CAJXPC010000090.1 GCA_913057845.1 uncultured Pseudomonadota bacterium | reverse complement strand
GGAGATGTGTATAAGAGACAGGTATAACAGCTTGTAAATTTTCCCATCCACCAATTACTCCACCAGCATGAACTTCGATTAATTCTTTAAGAGATATACTCATTTCTTCTTCAACGTTACATGGTTTATTAACATTTCCAGATATACAAAATATTTTAGTTCCTGTATTTTTTGCTTTACCTAATGAAGCAAACCATTTGCCACCTTTTCTCAAAATCGTTGGAATAACAGCTATAGTTTCCACGTTATTAATTATTGTTGGACATCCATATAATCCTATTAAAGCTGGAAAAGGAGGTTTTAATCTTGGCTGACCCTTTTTACCTTCAATGCTTTCTAGAAGGGCTGTTTCTTCGCCACATATATAAGCACCGAACCCATGATGCGCATGCAGATCAAACGCGAACTGTGACCCCAAAATCTCTTTACCCAAATATCCTGCCGCCCTTGCCTCGTCTAGCGCTTTCTCAAACCGCTCATAAACTTCCCAAATTTCCCCGTGGATGTAGTTGTATCCCACAGTAGCCCCTATGGCATAAGCAGCAATGGCCATACCCTCAATCACGACATGTGGGTTATATCTGAGGAGATCACGATCTTTAAATGTGCCAGGCTCTCCCTCATCAGAATTGCAAATCACATACTTTTGCCCCTCTCCTTTGGGCATAAAACTCCACTTAAGCCCCGTGGGGAATCCAGCTCCGCCTCTACCTCTGAGCGCCGAATTCTTTACTTCCGCGATCACATCCGAGGGTGAGACCCCTTCCTTAAGAATTTTTCGAAGCGCTTGATACCCACCCCTCTTAACATAATCCGCAAGGTTCCAGTTCAGACCGTCAATACCCTTCATAATCGAGGCATCCGGGCCATAACTAGTGGTTGGGAATGGAGGATTTGATGTAATCATCGCGCTTTTAACTCCTCTACTAATCCATCAACGTCTCCAACGCTTACTTTACCGCGCATCTCGCGATCATTAATAATGACTACCGGCGCATCTCCACAGGCTCCCATGCATTCCGCCTCTTTTAAGGTTACGGAGCCATCCGAGGTTGTCTCATTGAAGTTAATACCAAGGGCTGCTTTCAATTGATCCACCGTTTGATTGGCACCCTGCAACGCACAAGGTAAGTTGGTGCAAATCGCTAATTTAAAACGCCCAGGTTTATTCAAGTTGTACATGCCATAAAACGTTGCCACTTCCCATACCGCTATAGCACGCATCTCTAGGTACTCCGCGACATCTGCCACAACGGATTCGGAAACCCAACCTAATTCATTTTGCGCTATCGCTAAAGCCGCCATAACTGCGGAGGACTTTCGATCCACAGGATACTTCGCGATCTCTTTATCAATTGCCCCATAAGCCTCTACACTCAATAGTCTGACTCCACTCATCGATCAATCTCTCCAAACACAACATCCTGAGTACCAATTATGGCTACAAGATCAGCGATCATATGCCCCCTGGTCATTTCATCTATTGCCGATAAATGCGCGAATCCTGGCGCTCTTATCTTTAACCGGTAGGGCTTATTGGCCCCATCCGAGACTAAATAAATTCCAAACTCCCCCTTTGGCGCTTCGACGGCACAGTAAGCCTCACCAGCCGGGACATGCATCCCTTCTGTGAACAACTTGAAGTGATGGATAAGATCTTCCATATTCACCTTCATATCTTCACGTGAAGGTGGGGCAACTTTAGTATTTTTCGTAATAATTGGCCCTGGGTTTTTTCTCAGCCAGCCAATACATTGTTTGATGATGTGGTTCGACTGACGCATCTCTTCAACACGCACTAAATATCGGTCGTAACAGTCCCCGTTAGTGCCCACAGGAACATCAAAATCAACCAAATCATAAGCATCGTAAGGTTGTTTTTTTCGCAAGTCCCAAGCAATGCCCGAACCCCGAAGCATAGGCCCAGTAAACCCTAATGCGGCAGCCCTTTCCGGCGTCACCACACCAATGTCCACGGTCCGCTGCTTCCAGATACGGTTATCAGTTAACAAGGTTTCATATTCATCCACCTTGCTAGGGAAATGGCTCGTAAAGTACTCAATAAAATCAAGTAACGATCCTTGTCGATTTTCGTTCAGTTTATTGATTTCCTTTTGATTACGAAACTTAGACGCTTCGTATTGAGGCATAACATCTGGCAAATCTCGATAAACACCGCCGGGTCGGTAATAGGCCGAATGCAGACGCGCGCCCGATACCGCTTCGTAACAATCCATTAAGTCCTCACGCTCGCGAAAACAATAGAGGAACACTGTCATGGCCCCGACATCCAACGCATGCGCACCTAGCCATAATAAGTGATTTAATATCCGAGTAATTTCATCAAACATGACACGAATATATTGCGCTCGGATAGGCACATCCACGCCGAGCAATTTTTCGATTGCCATGACGTAAGCATGCTCATTACACATCATTGACACGTAATCCAATCGATCCATATATGGGACCGACTGCAAGAACGTTTTATGTTCTGCTAACTTTTCGGTTCCACGGTGAAGTAACCCAATATGGGGATCAATGCGTTCAATCACCTCCCCGTCAAGCTCGAGCACCAGACGTAACACTCCGTGCGCGGCTGGGTGCTGCGGACCAAAATTCATTGTGTAATTTTTAATTTCAGCCATGTAGCAATCTCTTTTCACATCGACGCCACACCATCCCACTAAACATCGCCATAAGAGTCCTCTCGTATAACTCGCGGGACAATCTCCCGAGGCTCAATCGTCACAGGCTGGTAAACCACTCGTTTTTCTATCGGATCATAACGCACCTCAACATGACCTGATAAAGGGAAATCTTTCCTAAGTGGATGCCCTACAAAACCGTAATCAGTTAAGAGTCTCCTCAGGTCGGGATGGCCATCAAAAACGATACCAAAAAGATCAAATGCCTCACGCTCAAACCAATTAGCGCCAGGCCAAATGTCGACTACTGAAGAAACTGCAGGCTGCTCATCGTCATCGCAAAAAACCCGCACCCGCACACGATGATTCAAATCAATGGATAACAAATGATAAACAACTGCGAACCTGCTAGAACATCGATCTTTCGATGGGTAATCTCTGTAGTCCACACCACAGACATCCACAAGTTGATTGAATTTCAAATCTGGAGTATCCCTCAATAAGATCATGCTCGCAGGCAGGTCCAATGCCGCCAACGTAAGCGTCACTTCGCCAAGCTCATAACGAACAGCGTCCCCTGTTAGCTCCAGATTAGACTTTAACCTCTCTACCAAAATTTGATGCACTTGATTCACTTAACCCCTAAGCCAGTCTACCGCGCTATTTAACGCGCAATCGTATTTGTCCTTTTAATCTTATTTTGAAGCTGCACAATACCGTAGAGCAACGCCTCAGCTGTAGGTGGGCATCCTGGAACATAAACGTCAACAGGAACAATACGGTCGCATCCACGCACGACCGAATACGAATAGTGATAATACCCGCCACCATTTGCACAGGATCCCATAGAAATAACCCATCGCGGCTCGGCCATTTGGTCGTATACCCTCCGAAGAGCCGGAGCCATCTTGTTACACAGCGTTCCCGCCACAATCATCAGGTCAGATTGCCGAGGGCTCGGTCGAAAGACGATACCAAACCGGTCCAAATCATAGCGAGCGGCACCGGCATGCATCATTTCAACAGCACAACAAGCCAAGCCAAAAGTCATCGGCCACAGCGACCCGGTACGCGTCCAATTGACGACCGCATCAACGCTCGTTGTTACAAAACCCTTCTCTTGAATTTCCTCAATAATCATATTCGCTGCAACCTAATCCCAATCTAGGGCTCCTTTTTTCCATTCGTAAATAAACCCCACGACCAACAAAGTAAGAAAAATCATCATAGCGACAAAACCAGTTAAACCAATCTGGTCGAGCGCAACCGCCCAAGGGAACAAGAATGCAATCTCAAGATCAAAAATAATGAATAAAATAGCCACAAGATAATATCTAACATCAAACTTTGTTCGAGCATCCTCGAATGCATCAAAACCACACTCGTAGGCGGTTAATTTAGCCGCATCTGGATTATGAGAACGGAGAGCCCGACTGAGCACAGCTCCAGTTAAGGGCAACACTAATCCCACGGTAACACCGACAACGATAAACAATAAAATTGGGAAATATTCAGCTATCATTCAATTACTCCGCGCCACGATTCAATCTGATTATCAGACTTGCGTTTCACTAATAGTTCAAGCCGCTAAATCATTAACGACTTTACATGCAGTTTTGGTGCCGACGGCGAGACTCGAACTCGCACGACCTAAGTCACCGCCCCCTCAAGACGGCGTGTCTACCAGTTCCACCACGTCGGCAATAAAAATACTTACTTACAAAAGTTCGTCGATGTTATTCCTAAGATATTCACTTAGGAATTTCATCAACTTTAGAACCTTCGCCCTCTTCAACAACTGAACCGAGCTCTTCAACGGCACCCGGCACAGCGGCAGGGGAAGTAATCGTAACCCCAGACATCACACCGACAGATCGCGATTTCTCAAACTGGAGAAAACTCAAGCTCATACTCGTTATAAAAAATATAGTCGCAAAAATAGCAGTCACCCGACTTAAGAAGTTTGCCGACCCACTCGACCCGAACAAACTTCCAGACGACCCACCTCCAAAAGCAGCACCCATGTCCGCTCCTTTACCATGCTGCATCAAAACCAACCCAATTACACCTAAGGCTGCCAGCACGTGTACCACCAAAACAATAAAACTCATAATATTCAGTCAATCATTAATGTGTTGTCACTGAAATCGCCGAGCGACAAATTGTCAAAAAATCAACCAGGCTAAGTGAAGCCCCCCCGATTAACCCACCATCAACATCCTTTTGCTGAAATAAAGCCTCAGCATTATCAGGCTTAACACTACCGCCATAAAGAATTTTTATAGCTATCGCGGCATTTGCATCCATTAAGGCCACTTGGTCTCTAAGAAAGCCATGCACTTCCTGAACCTGCTCAGGAGATGCAGTCAAGCCTGTTCCAATAGCCCAAACTGGTTCATACGCCAACACAATCTTCTCTAACTTCCCCACCCCAATACACTCAATCGCCGCTGAGAGCTGCCCCGAAACAACCTCAAAAGTCTGTCCATCATCCCTTTGTCCAAGAGTCTCTCCAAGACAAATAATGGGCGCAATCCCAACCCCCAACAACTTCTGGGCTTTCTGCCCAACAAGCTCATTGTCCTCACCATACAAAGCCCTGCGCTCAGAATGTCCCACAAGCCCATATGACACCCCAAACTCTGAAAGCATCCTCGCAGAAATCTCACCGGTATAGGCTCCAGCCTCATGCTCACTAACATTCTGAGCTCCCCAAGCTATAGCACCTGCAGTCAGGCAATCCCGCACCTGCGAGAGATATAGACTAGGGACGCATACCGCAACATCCAGACCAGATAGCCCACACGCAACAGACAAACCGCTTAGTAGAGCCCCATTATCAGCAAGGGATCCATTCATTTTCCAATTACCGACAACCAATTTTTTACGACTCATCCGCTAAACCACTAAAGTAAAACCTCGCGATTCTACCTTTTTACACACTTTGGGGTCAATGTTCGGCGGCCAACTTAACCAGAGAAACAAAACAAAACCCACCACGCTAGGCCCCGCTAAGAATCAACCGAAACGGCCAGTAATGTAGTCTTCAGTCAATCGGTGGATGGGATTTGTAAATATTTTCTTCGTTTCGCCCACCTCAATAAGCTTTCCTAAATGAAAATAAGCCGTCCGATCCGATACACGGGCTGCCTGCTGCATGGAATGTGTCACGATCACGATAGAATATTGCTCACGCAACTCGGAGATCAACTCCTCCACCTTCGCCGTGGCAATCGGATCCAGGGCTGAACACGGCTCATCCATTAATATGACATCTGGACCCACGGCAATGGCGCGCGCTATGCATAAACGCTGCTGCTGGCCTCCTGAGAGGCTGGTCCCCGGTTGATCAAGGCGATCCTTAACCTCGCTCCACAAGCCCGCCCTCTCAAGCGAGCGTTCAACAATTTCATCCAGCTCTATGCTGTCCCTCGCTAGACCATGAATACGAGGACCATAAGCAATATTATCAAAAATTGATTTGGGAAATGGATTCGGCTTTTGAAAAACCATGCCAACTCGCGCCCTAAGGGAGACCACATCAATGTTAGGGTCAAAGACATCGTCACCATCAATTTTTATCATGCCCTCCATACGACAAATGTCGATCGTATCATTCATTCGATTAAAACATCGAAGCAAAGTTGACTTACCACAACCAGAAGGCCCTACAAATGCAATAACCTCGCTATAACCAATATCCAAAGTCACATCATCAACCGCAAGTTTATCAGCATAGTAAACACTCACATCGCGAGCAGTCATCCTGGCGTTTTCAACGTAGACTTCCCCAACCGTTTCTTCAGGAATCTCGCGATCTTGGAATTTCACCTCTCCCGTCTTCTTCACTGCATCAGTCATGCGCTGTCCATTGTTTCGTAATCATAACCATCGTCGTTCAAGTTTTTTTCGAAGAATTATTGCCCCTGCGTTCATGGTAATCAAAAAGGCTAACAGAACAATAATAGCTGCGCTGGTTTTTTGAATGAACATACGCTCGGCAAAATCAGCCCACATAAAGATCTGAACTGGAAGCGCGGTCGCCGGCTCTGCCACTCCACCAGGCACATCAACGATGAAGGCAACCATGCCAATCATCAGAAGTGGCGCCGTTTCACCCAGCGCTTGAGCCATCCCAATAATGGTGCCCGTCAACATGCCCGGCAAAGCAGGGGGGATCACATGGTGCAAAATTGTCTGCATCTTTGAGGCGCCAACCCCCAATGCCGCATCTCGAATGCTCGG
Source organism: uncultured Pseudomonadota bacterium (assembly GCA_913057845.1). Taxonomy (GTDB): domain Bacteria; phylum Pseudomonadota; class Gammaproteobacteria; order Burkholderiales; family Eutrophovitaceae; genus Eutrophovita. The sequence goes on along the minus strand of CAJXPC010000090.1, from coordinate 160 downwards.
AGGTACCGCGCGAATAGCTGCGCGAGACGAGATAATAATGGTTGGCAACGTCATCAATGCCAACACAATGCCCCCAACCAAGGGTATCGAGCGCGGCAACCCGAAAGCGATAATAAAAATTGCGAGCCCCATAACTGTCTCTTATACACATCTGACGCTG
>CAJXPC010000089.1 GCA_913057845.1 uncultured Pseudomonadota bacterium | reverse complement strand
GCTAAAGGTCGTATACAAGGACGGAGTATCGGTGCTGGCTCTGGGGAGCGCGTTTCGATCATCCATCATCCAGACGTGAGACGAATGCTCCTTACTATGAAATCTCAAGTAGAAGCGATGCGTGCGGTAGCGCTTCAAACTTGTTCTTATCTGGATCGGGCGCTGCACCATGCGGATGAGGCAGAGAGAGCGAATTATCAGAGTCTTTTTGACCTTTTGACTCCTGTTGTCAAAGGGTGGTGTACTGAGCAGTCGATTGAGATTACTTCCATGGGGGTGCAGGTTCATGGGGGAATGGGATTTATTGAAGAAACAGGTGCGGCTCAGTATCTGCGTGACGCAAGAATTACACCAATATATGAGGGTACAACTGGGATTCAGGCGAACGATTTAATTGGTCGTAAAGTCGCGTCAGAGCATGGGGTAACTGCGTTTCAATTGATCGGTTTTATGCGTCAAACGCTGCAGGATCTTGATGCATTTAAGGATCATTCTGGTTTATCCGTGATGAGAGATAAATTTGAAATTTCCGTGGAGGCTCTTGAAGAGTCAGTGCGTTGGGTGGTTGAAATTTACTCTAAGGATCCGCAGACAGCTTCTGCGGGATCCGTACCCCTGCTGAAACTCTTCGGTACTGTTGCTGGAGGATGGATGCTTGTGCGTTCTGCAATTATCGCGAAGAAGGGATTAGATGCGGGGAGTTCAAATGCAAAGTTTTATAGAAACAAACTTGCGACTAGCCGCTTTTACGCAGAGAACATACTGCCATTATCCGGTGTACTCAAAGACCAAGTCGTAGCAGGTCATAAAACAATTGTGGCTCTTGATGAGTCCTACTTCTGATGGGTATTAACGCAGACAAAGTGTTGCCAGTGGGCCGGGATCCGACGTTGCGAGTGGTGCCTATGCCCTCTGACGCTAATTACAGTGGCGATATTTTTGGCGGTTGGATCATGTCGCAAGTTGATATCGCGGGAAGTATTCCGGCGGCACTCTTGGCTAAGGGAAGAATCGTGACGATTGCAGTGAACACCTTTTTGTTTAAGCAACCAGTTTATATTGGTGATTTGGTTAGTTTTTATGCATCAATTTCTAAGGTTGGAAAAACGTCGATTACGGTTGATGTTGAGGTTTATGCTCAGAGGCGATCCTTGGGCGAAACTGTGAAAGTCACAGATGCAACACTCACTTACGTTGCTGTTGATGATGATCGTAAGCCTCGTGCAATACAGCAAAGTTGACGTTCAAGCCTTAACCACCCATCTCCTACGCTGGTGTCATTCGATTTGGGTTTGACTGCTGCGGGATCAATCTACATGTTTGGATAATTGGGCCCACCACTACCTTCTGGTGGGATCCAGTTAATATTCTGCGTAGGGTCTTTGATGTCGCACGTTTTGCAGTGAACGCAGTTTTGTGCGTTGATTTGTAGTTTTGGGATGTTCTGCTCGGTAATAATTTCGTATACGCCAGCCGGACAGTAGCGTTGCTCTGGAGCATCATATTCGGCTAAGTTAATTGTGATCGGTGTCGACTCATTTTTTAGTTGCAAATGACATCTTTGGTTTTCCTCGTGGTTGGTATTCGAAATAAACACTGAGGTCAATCGATCAAAAGTTAATATGCCATCTGGCTTTGGGTATTTTATTTGTTTCGCTTTTCTGGCTGGAATCAGCTGTTTGTGGTCTTCATGATGCTTAATTGTCCAAGGTGCTTTTCCACGGAGGATGTATGTGTCAATCGCAGAGTAGAGCATACCAATCCAGAACCCCCACCTGAATGAAGGCCGGATATTTCGAACGGTTTTGAGTTCTGCCCATAACCATGATTTTGATAATCGATAAGTGTAATCCAGAGTCGCTCTAGCATCAGGTGTGCTCATGGCGTTAAAGAGAGACTCGGCAGCAACTATGCCGGACTTCATGGCGGTATGAGAACCTTTTATTTTGGGTACGTTCAGAAAACCAGCAGCATCTCCGATGAGAAGTCCACCAGGAAATGAGAGTCGAGGAATTGACTGGAACCCACCCTCTGAGATTGCTCTAGCACCATAGGAGGTTCGTCGACCTCCTTCAAAAGTTTTACAGATATCCGGGTGCGTTTTAAATCGCTGAAACTCATCAAAGGGGGATAAATATGGATTCTTGTAATCGAGCCCAACGACGAATCCGACTGCAACTTGGTTATTTTCGAGATGATATAAAAATGATCCGCCGTATGTTTGGTAATCAAGAGGCCATCCCGTGGAGTGTATGACGAGGCCCTCTTGGTGGTTTTCTGGGGATACCTCCCAGAGTTCTTTGATGCCAATACCGTAGGTCTGTGGTTCCACACCTTTTCGAAGATCGAATCTTTCTATAGCTGCTTTGGTCAATGATCCGCGACACCCTTCTGCGAAGACCGTTTGCTTTGCGTGAAGCTCCATACCTTGTTGGTACCCATCGGTATGTTCCCCATCTTTTCCAACACCCATGTCCCCAGTTGCGATTCCTTTGACTGAACCATCATCGTTAAAAAGTATCTCGGTGGCCGCAAAGCCTGGATAAATTTCAACACCTAATCCTTCGGCTTGTTCTCCGAGCCAACGTACGACATTGCCTAAACTCACGATATAGTTACCGTGGTTATTCATATACGAGGGAGTCGGTAAAGAATAGGATTTCGATGCTGTTAAATACAGAAGACGATCTTCGGTGACTGGGGTATTTAGAGGCGCTCCTAAGTTTTTCCAATCAGGTATGAGTTCATCTAGCGCCCGAGTTTCAATTACTGCGCCCGATAAAGTATGCGCGCCAACCTCCGAACCTTTTTCAACAATGCAGACCGTTAGGTCATTCCCGGAATTATTTGCCAACTGTTTGAGCTTAATCGCGCATGCTAACCCTGCGGGTCCTGCGCCAACAATAACAACGTCGTACTCCATTGACTCTCGATCTGACAAAACTAGCTCCTACGATCTCAGGGATTACCCTGATTATGTCTGTTATATTCAGGTTCGTAAATGTTAATTCATTTATGACATATTTTCAGCCTAATAGAGATATAAAAAATGGATGCATCTTTAAAAGATTCGATGAGACTAGTTCGAACTGATCGTATGAGTATGCGTTGGGGAGAGATGGATAGCCTCGCGCACATGAACAATGTTGCCTACTTAAGATACTTTGAGGAGTCTCGCGTTGCTTGGTTTAATGACTTAGAGATTGATTACACGTCGAAGTCAGATGGGCCGATTCTAGGAACAATCACGTGTCGATATATTAAGTCTGCAGTTTACCCCGCTACTTTCTCTGTCACGAGTTACGTTGGAAGATTGAGTAAAAGTAGTTTTGCTATGTATCACCAACTGTTTAACTGTAGTGATGAATCAGAGATTTTTGCTGAGGCCGAAGCCATTTTGGTCTGGGCTGATATTGTTGCGGGAAAGTCCAGACCGGTGCCCGATTGGTTTCGTGCTGTCATTCAAGGTGAGTAACTAAAGTTTTCGCCATTCGTATGAATGCTTGAGTCACTCAGTAGATAAATATAGGTTGGCAATAGAGAATCTATTGGCCGCAGAAGGTTGCGATCTTCGCCGGGGTGTGTTTTTGATCGTAACGGGGAGTTAATGGGGCCAGGTGTGATGATATTGACTCTATATGGCCTTTCATCTTTCCACTCGTTCGATTGTAATGTTGCGTAAGCATTGAGAGCTGATTTTGATATGGCATAACCACCCCAGTATGCATCGAGGGATAGTGCATGATTGTCCGATGTGAGCACGACTGATCCAGATCCGGAGGCTTCGAATAGGGGTTCGCAGGCTCTAATCAAAAGTGCGGGCGCAATGACATTGACTTTAAGCAGATCTTGCCATTCAGCAAGTCCTAAGTGTCGGATTGGCCCTAGCTCAGTAATGTGGGTTGCGCAATGGACAAATCCATGAAGGGCGCCGATATTTGTTTTGATGACTTGAGTGACATTCCCAATTTCTACTTCCGTTGCTGTACAGAGATCGAGTTCTAATATGGCCGGCCTGGGATTACCTTTTGACTGAATGAGGTCATACACTTCATTGAGGGCATTCACGTTTCTGCCGCTCAACAATACAGTTGCACCAACATCGGCGCATGCGAGTGCTAGGGCGCGTCCAACGCCGCTGGAGGCGCCTGTAATTAGAATTGTTTTTCCGTCTAATCGGATTCCGTTTTCAAGTGTTTCAATTAAAGATTTCATAATGACCTAAGGATAATGTTTGAAGCCTCGATGCCGCTTCGAACTGCGGCTTCAAGGGTAGCGGGATAGCGTCGATAGGTGTAGTCGCCTGCGAGAATAATGCCATTTTTTTCGGTTATTTGCGCAGGTCGTTGAAGTCCCGGAGTGCAAGAGAATGTGGCGCGTTTTTCAGCGAGTACTTTGCTCCATAAGGGGGTTCCCAAGCCGAATTCATCATCAAGAACTTTTGCGGATTCAATGGATAATTTCTCATTTGTTAAGTTTTGGTGTGGGCCTGCCCCACTGATGACAGCGCCAATGAGCCCTAAATCTTGGTGGGTGATCCCTCGATCAAACACCCAATGAGCGAAGGGTGAGTTGAGCCCAATCATTCGATCACCAGTTGATGAGTCTTTTTTGTATTGATGGTAAATGGTGTATATGGGCTCATACGTAAATTGATCGATTTGGTCGATGGTGGATTGAATCATTGATGGTTCTGTGAATGTAGTTTTTAAATTATGGGGAGAAGTTGCAACCACAATATGAGAAAACGATTCATTCGAGTCTTCTAATTTTAATTCGTTATTCGTGCCCTGAATAATTTTTGCTCTGTGCCCTAAATGGAGTATTCCTTTGTGTTTTTGTATGTATCTCCCTGCTCGCGATGCAAAAAGAGATGTTAGGTCACTGGTGGGGAATAACAAATCACTACTTCTTTTGGACCCAAGTAAGGCATCTGAAATTACGTTGGTGAATACTGAAGCGCATCCGCGTTCACAGTTAATATTCAGTGCTGAGAGGCAAATTGGATTCCACAGAAGCTCTATCAAGGTATTTGTTTGTTCGTGACGCAAGAGGAGTTGGTGTGCCGATTCGGATGGATGCACTATCAGCGCCCCATCTTTAATAAGCTTCAAAAACTTAAGGGCTCTAAGTTTTTCGGTCAGGCTTAGTCCGCGAGCAAATAAGAATCCGAGTAACTGTTTTCCTGGTATTGGCGTGCATGGCGTGCTTATTCTTAGTGGGCCGTAGGCGTATTTAAAAGGCTGGCGATCTAAATCAAGAGTTTCGAGCGGTGTTCGGATGTGATTTAGAATTGATAGTGTTGCGGTGTAGGCGCCTGATAATAGGTGTATGCCGTTATCGAGTATTGTCTCGTTAATAATGACCTGTCGAGCACGGCCTCCTAGGACGCGTGACGTCTCAAACAGTGTCGTCGGTATGCCGGCATCCACCAAAGTGACCCCGGCTGAGAGTCCAGCCCAGCCAGCTCCAATAACGGCAACGTTGATAGAGGGCATCCCTTATAACTTTGACCAAACCCTCCACGCAATCCAAAATTTTTGAATTGATGTCAGCGTTTGGCGTTTAATAAATGAACGAGAGGGTTTAGAAGCAATTTTTTCGAGAACTTTACGATATATGGCACTCATGATTAATCCGGCTTTTTGGGATTTCCGGTCGTCTGCATGTAAATGTGAATGCGCAGGCTCGAAAAGCTCACGAGCTGTTTTGACTTGGTTCGTGATTAACTGATCGAAGGATTGCGTTCCTACAGCACTACGAATTGTCTCTCTTTTAAGTCCTACCTTTCTCAGCTCTTCGAGTGGTATGTATATCCTACCTCGCTCAAGGTCTTCGTTGATGTCTCGCAGAATATTCGTTAGCTGAAGCGCAAGCCCTAATTGCTCAGCATAGATCAGTGTGTTTGGGTGGGAGTAGCCGAAAATATTTGCTGAGAGGATGCCAACAGCACTTGCGGATCGATAACAGTATTGGGTTAGCTCATACATGGTTTCATATTGTTTTTTTTCAAGGTCCATCAACATTCCATCGATAATGAGCTTGAAATGTTTTTTCTCCAGTTTATAGGGCTCTATAAAGGGGCAGAGCGCCTGAGTGACTGGGTGTAGGGGTGAGCCTGACCACATGGCATCGATCTCGTGACTCCACCAACTTAACTTTGATCTGGCGACGTGTTCATCGGATGGCCCATCTACAATGTCGTCCACCTCTCGGCAAAACGCATAGAGAGCGGTAATGGCATCGCGTTTATTTTTCTCGAGAAATAAGAAGCTATAGTAAAAGCTGGATCCACTCTGGGCAGTTTTTTGGGCGCAATACTCTTGAGGTGTCATTAGTTACGAAAAATGGTTTGGAATAAAATGCAAGCAAAGTCTAATGAGTTGATTTTATGTGTCTTAGCGAAAACATTGCCCCGAGAAGCCGAGAGTTTCTTGGTCACCTGTAACCCCGATTTGACGATTGTTTTTATTTCGATACCCATTCTGCCGGGTAGTTTATCGTAGAGTGCGGATCCGTCATCGAGGTATTGACGCGCTCGGTTAATTTGAAAGTCCATAAAATTTAACCAATTCAGATCAAACACTTTGTTTTTGATGTGGTGCTCAGTGACGCCAAAGGAGTCCATTTCGTCTTGAGGCAGATAGATGCGCCCCATCTCATAGTCATCTGTAATATCTTGGAGAAAGTTGATGATTTGAAGACTGGTGCAAATTGAGTCTGACCACTTAAGATTGTCATCCTGAGCATGGCCAAACAAGTGCAGCAAAATACGACCGACTGGGTTTGCTGATCGATCGCAGTACATCCTAAGCTGTGCAAAGTTTTCGTATCGTTTGATAGTGAGATCCTGCTCAAAAGCATCCAGCAATTGAAAAAATAAGGTTATAGGCAGATTGTGTTGTGCGATCAATAAGCCGAGTTCTGAAAAGAGTGGAGTGAGTGGCGAATGGCTTGACTGAATTCTCTGAAGTTCTTCACGGAAAAACCCCAATCGTTCTTGTTTGAACCTGTCTCTTATACACATCTCCGAGCCCACGAGACCTCTCTACATCTC
>CAJXPC010000088.1 GCA_913057845.1 uncultured Pseudomonadota bacterium | reverse complement strand
ATCTACACCTCTCTATTCGTCGGCAGCGTCAGATGTGTATAAGAGACAGAGAAAATTTAGCGCGTCTTTTGGGTTTAAATAGTAGTCAGCAGCGCAATTTGAAATTGCCGCGAAGATTGCCAGAATTACCGGATACTATTGTGGGGGTAGAAACGCTTGAGCAGGCCGTAAATCAAAGTCGAATTGACATCAGACTAGCTAAAAATGAGGTGTTGATGTTGGGCGAGGCCCAAGGCCTGGAATTTTTAACAAGTTTCACTGATGTTGAAATGTCTTTAATTGATCAAACTAAGCTTGGAGGCGAGCGTTCTACTTCAGATGGTTTTGAATTAGAGATCGTGTTACCTGTTTTCGATTGGGGAGATCAAAAGCGAGAGGTCATGAGTCAACGTACTCGTTCCGCCGTTTATCGATATCAACATGTGGCTCAAAGTGCGGTGATAGAGCTGCGACAATCATACGAGACGTACCTGACATCTTATGATGTTGCAAAACATTATAGGGATGAAATTGTGCCTCTTCAAAAATTAATTTCCGATGAAAATTTGTTGCGATATAACGGTATGATCATTGGTGTTTTCGAACTTTTAGCCGACTCGCGGGAGCAAATATCGGCTGTTCTAGGGGCAATAGAGAGTAAGCGAAAATTTTGGATTTCTCATGTGGCTCTTGATGCATCTTTGATTGGAAACCCAATGAGCTTGGCCTCGAATGAAATACAAAAAAAACAAGTGAGTGAGAATCAAGGACATTAGAAATGGACAATCGTAGAAGAAAATTCCTGACTGCAGCGGGAGGTGTTGTTGCCGCGAGCACCGTTGCTCGAAGTGCTCTTGCAGCATTGCCTGAGATTGTCACTCAGGATAGGGCTGACACCGTCGTTTCATCGCCAGAGCACGATGTTCATTACACACCTGTTACTACGCTGAATGGTTGGACTTTGCCGTGGAGATTAAACGAGGGCGTGAAAGAATTCCATCTCGTTGCGGAACCTGTGGTTAGAGAGCTTTCTCCTGGGTTTATAGCCCACTTATGGGGATATAACGGTCAGAGTCCCGGACCCACAATCGAGGTGGTTGAGGGAGATCAAGTCAGAATTTTTGTTACAAATCGATTACCTGAACGTACGAGTGTCCATTGGCATGGACAACGCTTGCCTAATGGTATGGATGGTGTAAGTGGCTTGAATCAGAAAGCTATCGAGCCAGGACAAACGTTCATGTACGAATTTACCGCCAAGCGCGCGGGTACTTTTATGTATCATCCTCATTCGGATGAAATGACCCAAATGGCCATGGGTATGATGGGGTGTTGGGTCACGCACCCAAAGAGTACAAGCGAAGCCATAGGGTCGGTAGATCGGGATTTCTGCTTCTTACTAAACGCTTATGACATTGAGCCAGGTAGCTATACTCCTCGAATCATGACCATGGCGGATTTCAATATATGGACGTGGAACAGTAGAGTGTTCCCCGGAATAGACTCATTGAATGTTCGGTTGAATGACCGAGTTCGTATTCGCATTGGCAATTTAACCATGACGAACCACCCAATACATTTACACGGGCATGAGTTTGAGGTTACTGGTACCGATGGCGGAGCGACACCACCTCAATCGAGATGGCCTGAGGTGACTGCGGATATTGCAGTAGGTCAAATGCGTCAAATTGAATTTACGGCGAATGAGCTTGGCGATTGGGCTTTTCATTGCCATAAAAGTCATCACACAATGAATGCGATGGGACATGATGTTCCTACTTTGATTGGCGTTGATCATCGAGGAGTGGCGGAGAAAATCAGTGACGTGATTCCAGACTACATGGTGATGGGAGAACGAGGTATGGCTGACATGAGCGAGATGGAAATGCCGCTTCCGGAGAACACAATCCCAATGATGGCGGGTCAGGGACCTTACGGTTCCGTTGAAATGGGAGGTATGTTCAGTGTGCTCAAGGTCAGAGAGGATCAGCCCCATAACGATTATTCTGACCCTGGTTGGTATCAGCAGCCCAAAGGTACGCAGGCCCGTCCCGTCGACGAGCCAAGTCCTACAGCGATACGAACTGACCAAGCAGGTGACTCGCTAATGTCGCGCTCCCAAGAGAATAAGGAAGCTATTGAAGTTCAAGTTAGAAAACCGGGAAAACACAATCACTCTTAAACTAAGGACGAAAAATGAGCAAATGTACAGGAAATATTTTAATAGGGCTGATGATGTCACTCAGTTTTATTGCCACGCCGTATGCGGGGCATCATGAGACTGGAGGCGGGGGGCATGATACAACGCACGATCAAACAACTGATGCAGCATGCGTTGATACTGATTCATGTCCAATGTCGCATGGGATTGTCATCAGTATTAACAAAGAACTTCAGAAGATAACGTTAAAGCATGGGGAAATCGCGAATATTGAGATGCCGCCAATGACTATGGTTTTTAATGTGTCAGACCCACAAATGCTCGATATGCTTGAGATAGATGACCACGTGATGTTTCACGTCGAGTCAATCAATGGAGCATTTATGATTAAAAAAATGCGTAAGGATATGCATTAGCGTCTCAAAAATATCATACGTATGTGACTTATCATTGTCGGACCATCATCAATGGCTCGCTGATCGATAATCATGGTTATAGAATATTGTTTGTTTGTGGTTTTGATTGAAAGGATAGGATATGAAAAATTCGAAGGATTACTTGAGTGAAGCCAATAGCGTAGTTGATCGCGTAACCATCGCAGAAGGAATTGCCTTACACACAGAAAAGGAAGCGCTTTTTATTGATGTGCGTGACTCCTCGGCTATAGCAGCCTCAGGAACAATTTCTGGTGCAATAAGGATCCCCCGTGGCTTCATTGAATTCGCAGCAGACCCTGATAGCCCGTTCTATAACTCGGCGCTAAGTAAAGACGCTGCGATCATTCTTGTTTGTGGTGCTGGTGGGCAGGCTGCGCTTGCGGGAAAAACACTCAAAGAAATGGGGTATCAAAAAGTGAGGAATATTGGTGGATTTCCTGATTGGCGTGATGCCGGTGGAGAAACTGAGTCAGCCTAACGAACGGGTATTTTTTTCAATACCCGTTTGCATCAGAGTTGAGGCGGCATTGAGTATGTGGCGCTAAAAACGGGACGACATGTTTTTTTGCGGAACCGCTAAGCGACTCACATTATGACGTTGATAAACACTCCCTTGGTTTAGATTGTTGTCGATTTAAACCGAAAGTCTTGGCTAATATCTAGAGATTAATAATGAACATTCTACTTTCCTCAATAGTTGGACTTGCTTGTGCTTATTTCACTTCCGCGGCGTTGGCTGCTAGTCCTTTGGGGTTGTGGAAAACGATCGACGATGAGACAGGTAATGAACGATCGCTCATACGAATTATTGCTGTGGGCGACTCAATCGAAGGCACCGTTGAGAATATCATTTTATTTCCCGGCGATGATCCTAAACAGTTGTGTCGAGATTGTGAGGGGTCACTTAAGGACCAACCTGTTATCGGCATGAGAATCATGTGGGGTCTCCAAGGTGATGGGGCATCTTGGAAAGAAGGTTACATTATGGATCCAAATAACGGCAAGACGTATCGATGCAAGTTGACCGTTGAGGACGATGATCAATCCATGCGTGTTCGCGGTTATAGTGGATTTTCGTTATTAGGCCGTACTCAGATTTGGTACCGAGTTAAATAGAGTAAAGCCCGTATCCGCGCATAATTGAAATTTTTTAAATGTATCAAATTGTTTTTTTTGCCATTCAATACTCAGCTAACTACGTGAGTTAGCTGAGTATGAGCGGAACGTATATTACTTCAACATAAATGTGCCGCCACCTTCTCCCCAACCATTGTTGTTAACCCAAGTCAGGGAGCCGTGGGCGCCTTCGAACCGACCGCTCCCGCCCTTGACGTCACCCACGCAATTACCGTTAGCATCGCAGTCCCAAGATAGAACCCAATGATCTCCTGTTGCTGGCTCTCTCATGTTGCAAGCGCCGCCCCCACCAGTGGATGCGTCCCAATGACCGGGGCAAGTAAAATTTGTAAGAATAATATCGCCGGACTCTAGAGTCATTTTGTTGGTCCCGCGAAAAACCCCGGCCATTCTCATGAAATCATCTTGCGAAACCGCCACGACGTCGACCCAATCTCCGCCGTAAGTCATGGTTGCGGTATGATGTCCTGCAACGGCAGGCGTTCCTATTAGCCCAAATGCTAAGCATAAGGCAGTAATAAATAGTTTCATATTGATCTCCTTGTAAGTTTATTTGTTTTAACATGAAAAATAAAAAACATGTTGATGTATATATAACACACAACTTGTTATTTTGTATTAAAAATCATTAAGGATCCATAAATCTTCAGGTGAATAAACCCTTGTTAAGCCAATAAAAATTCAGGCAATATCTTGGAATTCTAAAAGGTTAAGTTAATGGAAGCATTTGGATTTCAAATTGAGGTGAAAAGGACAGGTCGTAAGAAATCCGCGTCAATTTCCATTAGTGGCAATCTTGTGAAAATTACCGTCCCAAAGTCCTTATCAGATGACTCTGTCAGAGACTTAATCCACCTGCGCGCCCCATGGATTAAGAGAAAATTTAAAGAGCAGTCACTGAGGCCTATATCCAAGGCGAAGGAATATGTCAGTGGTGAGATATATCTTTATTTGGGGAGTGAATATCATCTCAAGGTGCTCAATGGGGAGGAAGAATCGATCAAAATGGTTGGTGGGTATCTGGTTGCGACTATCCCGGCTTGCGAGACAAATAGGCGTAAAAGAGTCGAATTGCTTTTAGAGGGCTGGTATCAAAGACAGGCAGATCGACTACTAAAAGATAAGACTGATCGCCTCGCTAAAATCGTCGGTGTTTGTCCGAGGTCAGTTTCAATTAAAAGTTACAAGTCTCGTTGGGGTTCTTGTTCCAGCAATGGCGAACTCACATACAACTGGCGGATTATTCTTGCACCCCATCGTATTATTGATTATGTAGTGCTTCATGAACTCTGTCACTTGCTGGAGCATAATCATTCAGTCAGATACTGGGCTCATGTTGAGCGTCATGCGCCTGACTGGAGGGGGTGTAGGGATTGGTTGAGGCATAACCAGCAGGTATTGGGTATGGGTAACGAGAGAATATAGCTAATACCGGCACAGCTTGAGCCAACGTTTCCCTTCAGGAGATATGAGATTAAGGAGTTATTAAATCCATGGTGCAAGGTTAAGCTAAATTGATAGCCCGGATTCATTTAATGAATAAGATCTCGAACCACGAAAAAAATAAGAGGAATCATCACTGCTGTAACAATGCCGCTCAGTCCCATAGCAACGGCAGCAAACACGCCAGCTTCTTCATCTTTAGCCATCGCGCGTGCTGTGCCAATACCATGACTGGCAAGACCAAAAGCAAAGCCCCGTGCGGCCATATTCTTTATCCTAAACAAATCAAGTACAAATGTGCCAAGTGCTGCACCTATAATTCCCGTCAAAATAGTAATAATTGCGGTCAGCGACGGGACGCCGCCGATTATTTCAGAAATGCCCATAGCGATTGGAGCAGTAACATTTCTTGGTAGCAATGTTTTTATAGTGATCATGTCCAGGCCAAGAAAAAATGCTATCGCATATGTGACGCTGATGGCGAAAAACACCCCAAGAAAAACAGAGACGAGTATTGCTTTTTTGGCAAGTAAAACAATATTCCAGTTTAGATAAATAGGTATTGCCAAGGCCACAGTGGCAGGACCCAATAAAAAATGAATAAATTTTGCGCCTTCAAAATATCTTTCATATTCCACTTCAAAAAATATGAGGCAGGTGCTGATTAAGATAATGCTAATGGCTACCGGATTTAAAATTGGAAATAGTCGGCAAGCTCTATAGACTTTATCAGCGAACAAATAGGCGCCAATTGTGAGGGTTAACCAAAAAAGTGGTTCAGCCTGAAGATAAACCCAGACTTGATAAAGTTTTGCACTATCACCCATTGTCTTTTGCTTTGTTGATTTTCGCGAAAACTGCTGAGGTAAAAATCATTGTGCAGATTGTCCCAACCACGATCACAACAAGAATTCTAAGTAATTGTGCCTCGAGAAGTTGTAGATGCATGATGACCCCTACGCCGATAGGTACGAACAGTAGTGATAGATAGCTGAGCAACTGTTCGGAGGTGTTGATGATGCTTGTGCGCAGCGATATGATGCTGGGATGCGTTTTTGATTTTGTAATCATCAGCGTGCATAGCATCAACATCAGTCCAACTACTGGTCCGGGAATAGCTAAGTCAAAATATTTCTGAAGAGCTTCACCAGTAAGTTGAAGTATAAAAATTATAAAAATTGCGACTAACAAACGATCTCACTCCACGGTTGGGCATTAGCCTCATACGGTACTAGGTTTTTAATAAAGTTAACACTCTTATTAGAGCGTATAAACTATGAGCCTTAGGTGTGCAGATAAATGATTTGTATCCGATGTTAAATCACTTTTATGAGTGAAATAGTCACTCTGGTTAGAGGGGGTGGTTGTGCTCGGATCCCTTGAGCCCGTTTTCCCGGACAGAGGCAGAGTTAGGTAAACTCGATTTCCGCGCCCCTGCTGTTGTCGAATTAATAATTTGTTGGAACGTTAGTGATTTCAAATGGTCCTTTAGGTTGACCAATCGACATATTTTATTCTGGACTAAGACGTAACAATCATGAAGCCGATTATTGAGATACAAGCATTGACCAAGCAATATGCGGACGGGTATCTAGCGCTTGATGATGTCTCTGTCCAAATAAATACTGGGGAAATCATAGCGTTACTCGGCCCGAACGGTGCGGGTAAAACGACATTGATTTCCATAATTTGTGGTTTGACGACCATCACGAGTGGTTCTGTGGGAATCGCTGGTTTTGATGTTGTCAGAGATTATCGTAAGGCGCGCTCTCTCATTGGACTTGTCCCTCAAGAATTGACATTGGAGCCCTTTGAAACTGTTCTAGGCACGGTTAACTTGTCGAGAGGTCTATTTGGGAAGAAGCAGGATAAAACACATATCGAAACTATATCTGTCTCTTATACACATCTCCGAGC